>JAJYFW010000243.1 GCA_021785335.1 Pseudomonadota bacterium | reverse complement strand
GTCGCCGCCATCCTGTCCGGCAAGCGCTACGCGCCCCGCGTCCCCATCCCGCTCCTGACCGTGCTCGGCACCATCGGCGCGAGTGCCGCGTTCCACTTCCAGGCGCACGGCATCGCCACCATCGGCCAGGTTCCCGGCGGCCTCCCCTCGCTCGGCTTCCCGGCCGTCACCTGGAACCAGACGCTCGCCGTCCTGCCGGTCGCCGCCTCCTGCTTCGTCATGATCATCGCGCAGAGTGCGGCAACCGCGCGTGCGTTCGCCGCCCGCCATGGCGAAGCGGTCGATGCCGATGCCGACATCCTCGGCCTTGCCGCGGCCAACGCGGCGGCCGCGCTCAGCGGCTCCTTCGTGGTCAACGGCAGCCCGACGCAGACCGCGATGGCCGACCGGTCCGGCGCCACCAGCCAGTTTGCGCAGGTCGTGTTCGCGGGCATCGTGCTCATCGTCCTGCTCTTCCTTACGGGGCCGCTCCGCTACCTGCCGCGCTGCGTCCTCGGCGCCATCGTCTTCACGGTCGCCGTCGGCATGATCGATGCCGGCGCGCTGCGCGACATCCGCCGCGAAAGCCCCGGCGAGTTCATCCTCGCACTCGTCACCGCGGCGACCGTCGTCGCCGTCGGGGTCGAGCAGGCCATCCTGGTCGCGATGGCCCTCTCGCTGTTCCGCCATGTCCGCCACAGCTACCGCCCGCACACCACGGTGCTCGCCCTGGGCCGCGCCGGCGCCTGGCGACCGCTGCCCGTGGCACCGGGCCTGCAGACCGAGCCGGGACTGGTGCTCTATCGTTTCGGTGCCGACCTGTTCTACGCGAACTACACGCGTTTCATCGACGACATTCTCATGCTGACCGCCGATGCGCAGCCGCCAGTCCGCTGGATCGTCGTCGAGGCCAGCGCCATCACCAATGTCGACTTCACCGCGGCCCATGCCATACGCGACTTCGCCCGCGATCTTGCTGCCCACGGCATCGCCGTCGTCTTCGGGCGCGTCTCCCCCTCCCTGCGCGCCGACATGGACCGCCACGGCATCATCGCGGCCGTCGGCGCCGCGCACGTCTTCGCGACCCTGCACGAGGCGCTGGCCACCGTCCGCGCCGTGCCGCTCAGGCCTCCTCCGGCGGACGCACGCGCCGGAACAGCGCCAGCAGCGCGAGATCGTAGCCGGCCTTGAGCGCGCCGCCCGCCAGCAGCGGCCAGCCGAACCCGGAGGCGAAGAGCGGCCCCGCCAGCGACGGCGCCACCGAGGCCGCGAGGCTGCGCGGCACCGCGGTGGCACTCGCCGCCGCGGCCCGTTCCGCGGGCGTGACCACCGCCATCACGTAGGAGGAGCGCGTCGGCACATCCATCTGCGAGAGCGCGCTGCGGAACAGCCACAGCGCCACCACGCCGGCCGGGCTCGAAACGAACGGGATCGCCATCACCGCGAGGTTGGACGGCAGGTGCGTCCACACCATCGTGTTGATGAGCCCGATCCGCCGCGCCAGCGGCACCGCGACGAGATAGGAAAACGCCGCCAGCAGGCCGGACCAGAAGAACACGGACGATGTAGCGGCCAGCGACAATCCGACATGGCGCAGCAGCCACAGCGCCAGCAGCGACTGCACGAACAGACCGCCGCCGAACGCGTCGACCGAGAACAGCGCAGCCAGCCCCCACACGCGCCGCCGCGAGGGCCCGAGCGGCGCCGGCACCGCCCCCGCGATCTCGCCATCGACCGCGATCCCCGCATACGCCGCCGCGGCCGCCACCCCGATCGCTGCGTACAGGAGGAACATCCCACGCATCACCACGAGCGGCGCGATGCCGAAGTGCCGCGCCACAATCTGCGGCAGGGCGGCGAGCAACGCTCCGAACGCCGCCAGCAGCGATCCCGCGAGGCTGTAGCGTGCGAACAGCGCCGTGCGCTCAGCGTCCGCCACCGAGACCGCGAGCCGCGCGTGCTCCACCGGCACGAAGCCGCTGACATCGCCCGCGGACGGATTGAGCGTGCCCACGAAGGCCACCAGCAGCAGCGGCAGGAATCCATCGAGCGAGGCAAAGCCGAGCCCGGTCGCCGCCATCAGCAACCCGAGCCCCATCAGCGTGCGCCGTGTCCCGAACCGCGCCACCGCGCGCGGCGCCAGCAGCGTGAGGCATGCCGAGCCCAGCAGCGTCGCCGTCGCCAGCGCCCCCACCTCCGCCGCGCCGCCGCCGCGCGCCAGGACCGAAGCCGGCATCAGGATCGCCGCGAACCCATCGGCCACCGCGCGCAGCGCGCGCACCACCACGATCCGCCGCGCATCCGCGCCGGCGCTCGGCGGAAACACGCGAGACAACGCGCTCAGCTTCCCACCTTCAGCGGAGCGACGAGCCCGCGCAAGCACGCCAGCAGCGAAAGCGGCGTCAGCCTGCCGGTGCGCGGGTTCTCCGCGCTCGGCACGCCCTCGATCGTCATGACAAACCGCGCTGCGTTGCTATCTACTCCGATCGCGCGAATGTTCCGGACTCCCCGTCTCGCGCCCTTGGCATCGGATTGTGCTGGGCCCGATTACCGCCCGTCCGCTCCGGATGCGGTGACCGATCGCCGGAGGACCCGCCCCCCCCATTGTGGTGCCGACCGGATCCAACGGGCGAGGGCGGGCCGCCTCTGTTCGGTGAGTTCCGAGAGCGCCAGGCAGGCTGCCAAGCAGCCACATACAACAATGAAGAACCCGAGCCGACGGGGATAGATCGCGTGCGTTAGGGCTCCCAGGAAAAACAGCACCGGTGCCTGAAACAGGTAGAGCGAAAACGACCGATTGGCGAGATACTTCACCCCCGGTCTCGCGTGGGCTAACACGGATCCGAAGTTCGCCGAAATCGCATCGAAGCTGACCAGGTTGGTGATGAGAAGCGTCGCCGGAATGAAATCTTCGACGACGACCATGGCCGTCGATGGCGACAAACCCGCTCCGTGTTCACCTATCAGCCGCGCTAAATGGTATTTGGCCAGCAAGACGAGCGGAATTGCTAGGCTCGACAGGATCCAAACGATCCAGGCCGCCGCACCAGGACGCGTACGTCCCAGCACGTGATACGTGAGGTTTCCGGCAATCCATATCGAGGCCATAATTACGATGTCGGGCCCGGCAACCAGGCACAGGATGATGGCGACGCCCAGCCTTCCCCAACGCGGAATTCGTGCCAGGACGAGGCAGGCAAAACTTAAATAGTACCAAGCCTCGAAGCAGAGCGACCAGAAGGGACCATTGGTTCCCACCACGGTCCGCAGCCCGGGGATCTGGTTCACGAACAGAGCCGGCGCCAAAGCCTGCCAAAGTGACCGCAGGTTGAAGCCCCAGGCCGGAATCAGGGGATTGTCATAGAGACGCGGATCGATCCGGCGTCCGACCGTGTCGAGCACGACTGTGAGCAAGATGGCCGGAATCACGACGGACCAGAGGCGCGAGAGACGGGCGACCGCGTAATCCCAGACATCCCTCTCCCGCGTCGTCGCGACGTGGGCGATCACCACGCCGGAAATCACGAAGAAGAGGGCCACGCCCTCCTGCCCGTATTGTCCGAGTGTCGCCAGCAGGGTGCTGTTGCTGCCGAAATCCGGCCGCTTCGCATGGGAGAGAAAGACCAGGATCACCGCGGCGATACGGACGAGATCAAGGTAGACGGACGTTTCGCGCCCCAACCTGCCCGCGGCTCGGGCGCGCATCGGCACACCGGGCCCCGGCAGTGGGCAATCGCCACCTGTATTGATCTGCGTCGTCGCCATCCCCGTTAGATTTCCGCGAAATTCCACCGCTTGCCTTTTCGGCTGAATAGCACTCTTTATTTTTTGATGTAAGCCGCGTTTTGGGAACTGTTGTGCGCCGGCCACCGGGGCACATGCCAGAGCCTCATCTCTAGGACCACGTTCCGATGGCGGATTGGCCGACTTAAGTTCCAGGGGCGGCCCGCTCAGCTTCCCACCTTCAGCGGTGCGACGAGCCCGCGCAGGCACGCCAGCACCGAAAGCGGCGTCAGCCTGCCGGTGCGCGGGTTCTCCGCGCTCGGCACGCCCTCGATCGTCATGACAAACCGCGCCGCCTCGCTCTCGACGCGGATCGTGTGCATGTTCCGCGTGACCGCCGGGTCCGCGATGATGCGCACGCGCGTCCGCTCCGGCCCGATCCCCGCCAGCGCCAGCGCCGCCGCGACATTCAGGTTCGCCGGAAACCCCGAGGCCGCCTCCGCGGCACTGCCCTCGAACACGACCTGCTCGCGCGCGATGTCCGCGAGCGACACGCCGCGCTCCACCAGATACGGCGCCCCTGCCAATCCCCCCGGCGGCTTGCGCGTCTCGATGGTGATGCTCGCCACCTCGCCTTCGGCCGCGGCACGCACGGCATCGAGCCCGAGGATCGCCCCAGTCGGCACCACGATACGCGCCCCCGTCGCCCGCGCCCGCTCCACCAGGTGCATGCGCGCGAGCAGCGCCCCCACCGAGGCCGGCACCAGGATGCGTCCCGCC
>JAJYFW010000242.1 GCA_021785335.1 Pseudomonadota bacterium | reverse complement strand
CTCCAACATCCACGCCGCCGGCACCTCGCCGGAGGAAGCGGCCCGCCGCCTCGCGGGCCTGCTTGCCGCGATGCGCCAGCGCGGCCTCTCCGGCGTCGCCCTCAAGGACGAGGGCGTGCTCCTGACATAAGAAGGCCCCCGACGGAGCATCCGCCGGGAGCCCAAGGACAAAAATTCTTCGGCTTTTTTCTACAAGAAGAACGGCTGTTACTTGCTGATTTTGTCCTGCGTCTTGGTGCCGAAGTCGCTCGCGTCATGCCGCTCGTGCAGTTGCTCCGCAGGCTCGCCGGTCAGGCGGTTCACCATCCGCCCGCGCTTCACCGCCGGGCGCGCGGCGATCGCCTGCGCCCAGCGCTGTGCGTGCTTGTATTCGTGGACCGAGAGGAACTCGGCCGCGCCATACTGGTTGTTGACCAGCAGCCCGCCATACCACGGCCAGCACGCGATATCGGCGATCGTGTAGTCCGGTCCCCCAAGGTACTCGCTCACCGCGAGGCGCTTGTCGAGCACGTCGAGCAGCCGTTTCGTCTCCATGGCAAAACGATCGATCGCGTATTCGATCTTGGCCGGCGCGTAGGCATAGAAATGCCCGAACCCGCCGCCGAGATAGGGGGCGCTGCCCATCTGCCAGAACAGCCATGAGAAGCATTCCGCCCGCGCCGCCAGGTCGCGCGGCAGGAACGCGTCGAACTTCTCCGCGAGGTAGAGCAGGATCGCGCCCGACTCGAACACCCGCACCGGCTTCGGTCCGCTGCGATCCATCAGCGCCGGGATCTTGGAGTTCGGGTTGACCTCGACGAAGCCGCTGCCAAACTGGTCGCCCTCGCCGATGCGGATCGGCCAGGCGTCGTATTCGGCGCCTTTGTGGCCCAGCGCCAGCAGCTCCTCCAGCATCACCGTCACCTTCACCCCGTTGGGCGTGGCGAGCGAGTAGAGCTGCAGCGGATGCTTGCCCACTGGCAGCGCCTTCTCGTGCGTGGCGCCGGAGACGGGGCGGTTGATGTTGGCGAAGCGCCCGCCGCTTGCCTTGTTCCAGGTCCACACTTTCGGCGGCACGTATTCGGCGTCGCTCATCGCATTCCTCCCTCTGAACGGTCTTTTCCCAACCGGCAAAACGTAACCCCCGGCGGCACGGACGCAAGGCCGTGCCCGGTAAACTTCTCTCTACTTGCGCGCGCTGGCCGGGAATGGGACCCTGAGCCATGACTCTCACGATCTCGACGACCATCGGCACCGGCTTCGTGCTCGGCACGCTCGACAATCCGGTCACGATCCTGCCGAGCGGGAGGATCAGCAACGCCGGCAACGCCCTTGTCGGCCCCGCGGGGACGTACTGGACGGTCTTCAACGAGGGGACCCTCGCGGGCGGCAGCACCTACACGATTTCGGCCGGCGTCAAGCTGGGTGGCGGCGCCGTCACCAATGCGGCGGGCGCGTTGATCTCGGGCTACTCGTATGGCGCGAAGATCGCCGGCTCGGGCACGGTGGTCAACGCGGGCACCATCGTCGCCACCGGCACGTCGGTCGTTCCCTATCATTATGTTTACACCGTGTCGCTCGGCCCCAGCATCACCGTGATGTCCGGCGGCGTCGTGATGGCCGATGGGGGCGTCAGCAACGCCCTGGGCGCCACCATCGCGGGCGCGCTGATCGGCGTCGGGCTCAACGGCGCCGGCAGCCTGGTCAACGCCGGGCTCATCACCGCCGCCGGCACCTCCGGGCTTGCCGTCGTGCTTGGCGGCGCCGACAGCGTGACCAACGAAGCCGGCGGCATCATCACCGCCGCCGGCACGGGGGCCGCGGGCGTCGTAGGCTTTGGCTCGCGCGACACGGTCACCAATGCCGGCACCATCGCCAGCGCCTTTGGAGTCTTCCTCGGTTCCGGCGGCACGGTGGTCAACTCGGCCGGCGTGATCTCCGGCACTCGCTTGGGGGTCCATCTCGGCGCGCCCGGCTATGTCCAGAACAGTGCCACCATCGCCGGCAACTACGCCGTGGACACGCTCAAGAGCGCGACGGTCGTCAACACCGGCAGCATCGCCGGCGGCATGTACGGCGTACGGCTCTACGAGCCGGGCACACTGCGTAACAGCGGCGTCATCACCAACACGCAGACGACCGGCAGCACGACCGTCGAGATGCACCGCGGCGGCAGCTTCACCAACGCGGCCAGCGGCACCATCGCCGGGCAATGGATCGGCGTCGGCATCGGCGCCGCCGGTACCGTCGTGGGCACGATCGAGAGCACCATCGTCAACGCGGGCTCCATCGGTGCGCTCAACAGCCACGGCGACGGCGCCGATCTCTGGCTGCGCGGGCCCGCTTATGTGCGCAACACCGGCATCATCAGCAGCGGCCCGTTCGGGATCGTGGTCTACGACCCCACCACGGTCGTCAACATTGGCACCATCACGGGCGGCACCATCGGCAACGAAGGCGCAATCGTGCCCGGCAGCACGGCGCTCGCATCGGCGGGCATCTCCCTGCGGCTGGAGCAGGCGCCGGGGGCGGTCCTCAACGGCAACGTCATGGCGCCCGTCGGCACGCTTGGCATCGCGGCCAACACGCTGGAACTCCTCGGCGGCGCCGCCACCGGCACCATCACCGGCTTCGGCTCGCGCTACCAGGATTTCGGCAACATCGTGATCGATCCCGGCGCCCACTGGCTCGTCGCCGGCTCCGCGCAGGGCCTCGCCACCGCCGCCATCAGCGGCCTCGCTAGCGGCAGCACGCTGGAACTTGCCGGCACCGTCGAAACCGAGGCCTCACTCTCCGGCGGCACGCTCATCCTCTCCGGCACCCTTTCGAGCACCACGCTCGATATCGCCGGGCTGGCCTATGCCCGCGTGAGCAACGACGGCAGCAACACCTTCATCACCGCCTGTTTCGCCAGCGGCACGAAGCTCCTCACGCCGCGCGGCCCGGTCGCGGTCGAGGCGCTGCGCGAGGGCGACCTGCTCGTCACCACGAGCGGTCAGGCGCCCGTCGTCTGGATCGGCCATCGCCGCACGGATCTGCGCCGCCATCCGCGCCCGCACGACGTCATGCCGGTGCGCGTCCGGGCCGGCGCCTTCGGCCCCAGACAGCCGCGCCGGGACCTCGTCCTCTCGCCCGACCACGCTGTCTTCGTGGACGGCGCGCTGGTCCCCATCCGCCACCTGGTCAACGGCACCAGCATCGCGCAGGAGGACTGGGATCACATCACGTACTGGCACGTGGAACTCGCCCGCCACGCCCTCGTGCTCGCCGAGGGCATGCCCTGCGAAACCTATCTCGACACCGGCAACCGTTACGCCTTCGAAAACACGGAGCATGCCGTCCAGCTGCATCCGGACTTCGCCCGCGCCGTCTGGGCCCGGCAAGGCTGTGCGGCGATCCTCACCGACCCGTCCGCGCTGGCGTTGCGCGCCATCCACACGCGCCTCGCCGTCCGCGCCCGCCGCTATGGCCTGGCGAACTCCACCAGCACCGGCACGTGGTCGGAGGGCTGCGCCCTGGCGTGTTCCTCGCGGTCCGGCGCCGCGTAGGTCAGCCGCTCGGCCAGCCGCGCGGAGAGCAGCGCGTGGTCGATGCGCAACCCTGCGTCGCGCTCGAACGAAGCCGCCTGGTAATCCCAGAACGTATAGACGCGCCCCGACGGGTGCAGCGCCCGCACCGCGTCGGTCAGCCCCAGCCACAGCAGCGCGCGAAACGCCGCGCGTGACTCCGGGCGCACCAGCGCGTCGCCCGGCCCCAGCGCGCCGGCGGCGAGGTCCTCCTCGCCCGGACACACATTGTAGTCGCCGAGGATCGCGAGATCGCGTCCGTCCTCAAGCATCGCCGCGGCGTGAACCCGCAACGCCTCCATCCAGGCGAGCTTGGCCGCGAAGCCCTCCGCCCCGCCCGAGTTGCCGTTCGGGAAATACCCGTTGCCGACGACGATGCCGCCACCCTCCGGCGATGCCGCCTCGACCTCGATCCAGCGCGCCTGCGCCGGCTCCGGCACCCCGGGCAGCGCCCGCGCCCGCACCTCGAACGGAATGCGTCCCAGCACCGCGACGCCATTGTAGGATTTCTGCCCCACCACTTCGGCGCGGTAGCCGGGGAAAGCCAGCGCGGGGAATTGTTCCGCCTCGCATTTGATCTCCTGCAGCAACAGCAGATCGGGCTGGTGGCGTTGCAGCCAGTCCGCCACGTGCGCCTGGCGCTGGCGGACGGAGTTCACGTTCCAGGTCGCGAGCTTCATGCCGAACCTCTCATCGCCGTGCCCTCACTTGCGCGCGTCGGCCGCAAGCGGCCAGGCAAGCAGCACCTGCTGCGCCGGCGCCAACTTGCTCGGTACCGTCATCCGGGCGGCGGCCGGAAAGGCGGCGGCGAGCCGGTTCAGCTCCGCCGCCGTCGCGTGCCTGGATGGGGCCAGCGTCAGCATGCCCAGGACGCGCCGCAGCTTCTCCTGCGACAGCGTGCCCACCATCAGCGCGTGCGTCCCCGCGGGCCCCGCCACCAGCGTCCGG
>JAJYFW010000241.1 GCA_021785335.1 Pseudomonadota bacterium | reverse complement strand
GATCACCCGCCGGGTGGCGGCGAAATGATCGAGGTTGCGCACCCAATGCCGCCAGGACCCGCTGCCGCCGTGCAGCAGCACGAGCGGCGGGCCGTCGGCGGGGCCCCACTCGTGCCAGACCATGTGCCCTGACCCGCACGGGGTCGTGTGCCGCCGTGCGCTGCGCGCCAGGCGATCGAGGATGGCACCAGGGGACGCACCAGGGGACGCCCGATGCGCCGCGGTGCCGAACGACTGGTCCACGGGACGCGCGGGCTTACGGATCGATCCGCGCGGTGGCGGTGCCGCGCACCACCTCCTTGCCGTCCTGGTTGGTGGTGACGAGCTCGAGCTCCACCAGCCCGTCGTGGATCGCCGTTACCGTGGCGGTGGTGTCGAGCGAATCGCCCGGCCAGACCTGGTTGGTGAAGCGCACGCCGAAGTTCGTCAGCCGCCCGTCGCCGACGTAGTTGGTGAGCATCTTGCCGGTCAGGCCCATCGTCAGCATGCCGTGCGCGAACACGCTCGGGTAGCCGGCCACTTCGGTGGTGTAGGTGGCGTCGGTGTGGATCGGGTTGTAGTCGCCCGACGCGCCGGCGTATTGCACGATCTGCGTGCGGGTGAGGTTCTCCACCACGCGCTCGCGGTGGGTGTCGCCGACTTTCAGCCGGCTCGCGTGCAGTGCCATGTGCGTGTTCCCCCTCAGCCCTGATCCACCGGTCGTTCCGTCGTCACGCCGACGCTGCGCGCGGTCAGCACCAGCGCGCCGGTCTGGTCGCGATACTCGGCGATGCGCTCGCGGAACGTGAGCTTGCCGGCGCGCTTGCTTTCCTTTTCCCAGGTCTTGCCGGGCTTGATCTCGACGCTCAGCACGTCGCCGGGGCGCAGCGGGCGATGGTATTCGAAATGCTGCTCGGCGTGGAGGCCGCCGGCCGAGGGCGCCTTGTCCACGCCCGACGGCGTCTTGCCCGATCCGAACCAGGCCTGGCCGGGTTTCGGACGCAGGTGGTAGTCGGGATCGAACTGGGCCACCGCCTGGCCGAAGGTGGGGGGCGCGATGATGCCGCCGGCCTCGGTCTTCGCCGCCGCGGCGGCGTCGTGATAGACCGGGTTGGTGTCGCCGATCGCACGCGCAAACATCATGATGTGCGACGCCTCGACGGGGAATGTGATCTTTGCCAACGCTGTCCTCCGGTCCGGTGATGTCATGCGGGAAAGCCTAACAGGCCGGGCCCGGCGGGAACAGGTGCCTGTCGGGCGACGGCGGCCGATCGATCCGCGCCCGGTTGCGCCGCGCCGGGTCCCGGCGCGGATGCGCGACGCATGAGGCGGCCGGCCCGCGGCCTGCGCGCCGCGCTTGCCGCGGCCGGGGTGGCGGAGTTCGCTGCCGCCCCACGCCCCGCGGCGGCGGGCGGCGCGGCGCTTGCGTTCCGCCCCGCGCCCGGACGCCTGCCGCCAGGGACGCGCGTCTATGCGATCGGTGACGTGCATGGCTGTGCCGACGCTCTGACCCGGCTGCTGGCGGCGATCCGCGCCGATCTCGCCGCCCGTCCGGCGGCGCGGGTCACGCTGGTGCTGCTCGGCGACCTGATCGACCACGGCCCGGACAGCGCCGGGGTCATCGACCTGCTGATCGCCGGCGCGCCGGTGCCGGGCGCCGCGCTGGTCACCTTGTGCGGCGATCACGAGCGGATGCTGCTCGATGCGCTGGCGGGGGAATCCGCCGCCGCCACCGACTGGCTGGCCGCCGGCGGCGCCGCCAGCCTGCGCAGTTGGGGCCTGCCGGAGGATCTGCCGCGCGCCGCGTGGGCGGCCAGCCTGCCGCCGGCGCAGCTGGGCTTTTTGCGCGGCCTGCGCCTGAGCCACCGTGCCGGGGACTATCTGTTCGTGCATGCCGGACTGCGTCCCGGTCTGCCGCCCGCCCGCCAGCGCGCGGAGGATCTGCTGTCCATCCGCCATCCCTTCCTCTCCGAGCCGGCGGATTTCGGCGTGGTGGTGGTGCATGGTCACAGCGTCTCGCCGGTGCCGGAGATCGCCGCGCACCGGATCGGCCTCGACACCGGCGCCGGTCTCGGCGGGATGTTGAGCTGCGCCGTGCTGGAAGAGGACCGGATCGCCTGCCTCGCTGTCGCCGCCCCGCTTGGGCCCCCTCTTGGAGCCCCCCTTGGAGAGAGTGCATGACCCAGCCCCTGCCCACGGCCCGCCCGCACCAGGTCGGCCTGTCGGAAGCCGGGCTCGACCGGCTGTCCGCCGCGCTCGAGTCACGCGTCGCCGCCGGCCACATTCCCGGTGCGGTGGCGCTGATCGCCCGGCGCGACCGGGTGGCGTTCTTCCGCGCCTTCGGACGGCGCGACCCGGGGGCGGCGGCGCCGATGGACGTCGATGCGATCTTCCGCATCTATTCCATGACCAAGCCGATCGTCTCGCTGGCGGCGATGATGCTGTGGGAGGAAGGGCGGTTCCTGCTGTCCGATCCGGTGGCGAAGTTCCTGCCCGACTTCGCCGAGGTGCGGCTGGCGAGCGGGGCAATGCCGGCGCGGGCGATCACGATCCAGGACCTGCTGCGCCACACCTCGGGCCTGACCTACGAGTTCCGCGGCGCCGGCCCGGTGCATCGCGCCTATCTGGAGGCCCGGATCGCCCGTCGCGACCAGACCAACGCCGAGCAGGCCGCCACGCTCGCGCGGCTGCCGCTGCTGCACGAGCCGGGCACGCAGTGGGAATACAGCCGCTCCACCGACGTGCTGGGCAGGGTGGTGGAGGTGATCGCCGGGGTCAGCCTCGCCGCGGTGCTGGCCGAACGGGTGCTGGCTCCGCTCGGCATGGACGACAGCGGATTTTTCGTCCCCGCCACGGCGCAGGAGCGGCTGGCCGGCGCCTTCGCGCGCGATCCGGAGACCGGGGCCGACGTCAGCCTGCTCGATGTCAGCGCGCCGCCACGATTCGAGTCCGGGGGCGGGGGAATGGTCAGCACCGCGGCCGATTATGCGCGGTTCCTGCAGATGCTGCTGAACGGCGGGCGCCTGCAGGGCGGGACGGCGGGCGGGCAGCGGCTGATCGGGCGCAAGACGCTCGAGCTGATGACCGCGGATCATCTGGGATCCGTGCCGGCGGCCGCCGATCTGCTGGCGCCCGGCCATGGATTCGGCCTCGGCTTCGCGGTGCGGCGAGCGGCGGGGCTGGCGCCGTTTCCGGGCTCGGTCGGCGCGTATTTCTGGGGCGGGGCGGCCGGCACGACGTTCTGGGTGGACCCGGCGGAACGGCTCTACGCGGTGCTGATGATCCAGGCGCCGGGCCAGCGCGAGCGCTACCGGGTGCTGTTCCGCGACCTTGTCTACGCCGCGATCGCCGACTGACGCTTCGGAGAGGGGGATCGAGAAGGGGCCGCGCCCGGGAGGAGGTCCGCGCGTGGGCGCGTCGGTGTCAGGCTGCGCAATTGCAGGGTTGATCCGGCGAGGCGCTTGATCTCGCCCGCGGCCTTCGCTAACCCACCAGATGTGTCCGGTCGGTGGCGGCTGGACCACGCTGCCCGTCACGTCGCCTTCAGGGGAATGGATCCGCACGATGAATCGGCCGATGCTGCTGCTCCGGCGCCTGGGGGCCGGGTTCATGGCCCTGGCCTTCACGCTCGCCGCCCTGCCTGCCTTCGCGGAGGTACCGAAGGAGCCGGTTCTCGGCATCCCGAAACCGTGGGAAATGGCGCTTCAGCCCGGTTTCAGCCCGGTGAAGCGGCAGATCATCGAGCTCAACGACCTGGTGCTCGGCATCATCATCGTCATCACGCTGTTCGTCGGCGCGCTGCTGCTGTGGGTGATGATCCGCTACAACGCGAAGCGGAACCCGGTGCCGGCGCAGTACGCGCACAACACGGCGCTGGAAATCGCCTGGACGTTGATCCCGGTGCTGATCCTGGTGCTGATCGCGATCCCGTCCTTCAAGCTGGTGTATTTCGAGAACAACACCGCGCACCCCGACCTGACGGTGAAGGTGACGGCGCATCAGTGGTACTGGGAATACACCTACCCGAGCGAGAAGAACCTGGATTTCATCAGCTCGATCGTGCCCGGCAACAAGCTGAAGCCCGGCCAGCCGCGGCTGCTGACCGCGAACAACCCGCTGGTGCTGCCGGTGGGGGAGAACATCCGCTTCGTGATCAGCAGCGGCGACGTGATCCACAGCTTCTTCATCCCCTCGCTCGGCGTGCAGCGCTACGCGATCCCGGGCCGCGAGATCCAGACCTGGGTGAAGATCGACAAGCCCGGGATTTTCTACGGCGAGTGCAACCAGATCTGCGGCACCAACCACAGCCGCATGCCGATCGAAGTGGTGGGCGTGACGAAGGCGCAGTTCCAGGCCTGGGCCGTGCAGGCGCAGAAGCAGTTTTCCGCCGATGCCGCGCCGGCCGCGCCCGCGCGGGTTGACGTGGCGCAGATGAAGCCCGTGGCGCCGGTTTCCCCGGCCTCCCGCCCGGTTCCGCAGTTGATCGCCCAAGCGCAGGAAGCCCGGCACTGACCCCG
>JAJYFW010000240.1 GCA_021785335.1 Pseudomonadota bacterium | reverse complement strand
ACGCCGTTCTATGGCGAGAGCGGCGGCCAGGTCGGCGACAGCGGCATGCTCACCGGCGAGGGCTTCGAGATCCGCGTCGACGATACGCAGAAGCGCGCCGGCGACCTTTTCGTCCACGCCGGCACGGTCGTTTCCGGAATGGTACGTCCTGGCATGGGTGCCATCGCCGCGGTCGACCACACGCGCCGCTCGGCGATCCGGGCGCATCACTCGGCCACCCACCTGCTGCACGAGGCGCTGCGCCGCCGCCTCGGCACCCATGTCGCGCAGAAGGGCAGCCTCAACGCGCCCGAGCGGCTGCGCTTCGACATCTCCCACCACGCGCCGATCGCGCCGGAGGACCTGCGCTGGGTCGAGCGCGAGGTGAACGCACGCATCCGCGAGAATTCCGAGGTCACGACACGGCTGATGACGCCTGACGCCGCGACGGCCGAGGGCGCCATGGCGCTGTTCGGCGAGAAATACGGCGACGAGGTCCGCGTCGTCAGCATGGGCGGCGGAGAGGGGAACCGTTCCGCCTGGTCGATCGAGCTCTGCGGCGGCACGCATGTCGCGCGCACCGGTGATATCGGCGCCTTCCGCATCATGGCCGAGAGCGGCGTGAGCGCTGGCGTGCGCCGCATCGAGGCGGTCGCAGCCGAAGCCGCCATCGAGGCCGCGGAGGCGGACGAGGACCGGCTCGGCACCATCGCCGCGGCGCTGCGCACCAGCCCCGCGGACGCCGCGGAGCGCGTCGCGGCACTGCTGGAGGAGCGCCGCCGGCTGGAGCGCCAGGTCGCGGAGCTGCAAAGGAAGCTCGCCTCGGGCGAAACGGCTTCCGGGGGCGTCGAGCTGACGAAATTCGGCAGGCTGGTCGCGCGCAACCTCGGTGACGTGTCGCCGGGGGAGCTCAAGGGCCTCGCCGAGACGATACGACAACAGGACGACGCAGATGTGGTCGTCCTGGTCTCGACCGCTAAAGGTAAGGCTACTATCGTGGTGCATATCGGCGACCGGGCAATCCCCGCGCTCAACGCGATCGATCTCGTGCGTGCCGCCGCGGCCGCGGTGGGTGGCAAGGGCGGCGGCGGCCGGCCGGACATGGCGCAGGCCGGCGTGTCCGACGCGGCTCTCGCGGAGGCCTTTATTGCCGCGGTGCGCGCCGCCCTCGCCGGCTGAAACGCATTTCGGAACGGGGGCGGGGATGGCGGTTCGCGGTTCGGTCGACCTGTGTGACGGGAAGGTCATCGAGGGCTGGGTCTATGCCGACGAAGCGCCGCTGCATCGCTTCGCGCTGAGCGTGATGGCGGGTGATGCGGAGCTCGGTTGCTGCACCGCCGACCGCTATCGCGAGGACCTTGCCCAGGCCGGCATCGGCGGCGGCAATGTCGCGTTCCGTTTCGAGGTGCCGCCGTTCATGTCGGTCGATCCCGGGCGGGTGCGGCTGCGCCTCGTCGGCAGCGACGTTTATCTGTTGCCGCGCGAGGCGGGTGCGGGCGGCGGGACGGTGCCGAACCGCGTCGGCGGCCTGTGGATCGACCGCGCGGACTGGGTCGACGCCCTCGGGGCGAAGCATCGGCGCGACGAGCTCGACGATGCGACGGCCGAGCTGTTGTTCCGCTTCGTGCGCGACGGCTATGTGGTGCTGCGCGGCGCGGTCGACGCGGCAACGCTCGCCAAGGTCAACGGCGCGGTGGACCGCGCCTGGAACGAGCCGCCGCTGGGGCTGCTGGTCGAGACCTTCGAGCCGGACGGCGCGATGCGCTACGTCCCACCCGAGGTGGCGTTCCGCTACGGGCGCACCAAGATGCTCGACCTCTACGCGCACGACGCCGTGGTGCGCCGGGCGATCGCCAATGGCCCGGCGATGCGCTTCCTCGCCGCGGTGTTCGGCGAGACCCCCAAGGCGTTCCAGTCACTTTATTTCGAGACCGGATCGCAACAGGCGATGCACAAGGACACCGCCTACGTGAAGATCGACGGGAACCCGCTGGCGCTGGCCGCGACCTGGCTCGCCCTCGAGGACATCAAGCCGCACACCGGCGAGCTCGAATATTATGTCGGCAGCCACCGCGCGCCGGATTTTCTGTTCGGCGGCGCCTCCAAATGGATGGAGGCGGAACCGGATGCGCATCCGCGCTTCCTCGAGACCCTGCACCGGGACGCGGCTACCCACGGGCACCGCCGCGAGGCGTTCCTGGCCCGGGCCGGGGATGTGCTCGTCTGGCACGCGGACCTGGCGCATGGCGGCTCCGCGGTCTCCGGCGCCGCGGGCGTTCCGGGCGCCAGCGCAAGGCCGTCGCGCCGCAGCCTGGTCACGCACTTCACCGGCGCGTCGTTCCAGCCCTTCTACCGCCGCGCCGGCGCCCACGCGGAGCTGGCGACTCCGTCCTGCGTGTTCGTCTCGCAATACGGGCCGGTGGCGGACTAGCCCCGCCGCCACACCAGCGCCTTGACAGCCCTCGGGCGCAGGCGCGCATAGTTCCGTTTCGGCCATATCGTCTTGCGCATCCGAGAAGAGGGGAACCCCGCATGTCCGCAACGATTCCGGCTTCCGCCATGCCGCACGATCATGATGCCGCCCGCCGCGCCGTGGTGGCGGCGGCCATCGGCAACGTCCTCGAATGGTACGATTTCGGCGTCTATGTCTTCTTCGCCGGCGCCATCGCCAAGACGTTCTTCCCCGCCAACAACCCGACGGTCTCGCTGCTCGCCTCGTTCGCGGTGTTCGGCGTCGGGTTCCTGATGCGTCCGCTGGGCGGCATCATCATCGGCCGCTACGGCGACACGCACGGCAGGCGGGCGGCGCTCACCTTCACCATCATGACCATGGCGTTCGGCACCGTCGTCGTCGGCCTGCTGCCTGGCTTCGACAGCATCGGCATCGCGGCACCGGTGCTGCTCGTCGTCGCGCGCCTGGTGCAGGGGTTCTCGGCTGGCGGCGAGTGGGGCGGCTCGACCGCGTTCATGGCGGAATGGGCTCCTGGCGGGAAGCGCGGCTGGTACGCGAGCTTCCAGCAGGCCTCGATCACCCTTTCGCTGGTGCTCGCATCGGGCACCGGCGCGCTGTTCACCTCGGTCCTGGGGCCGTCCGCCATCGCCGCCTGGGGCTGGCGGATTCCGTTCCTGTTCGGCATCGTTCTCGCCGTCGTCGGGGGCTATCTGCGCCGCAACGTGGAGGAGACGCCGGTCTATCGCGCCGCGGACCGCAACGCCCCGCGCGAGCCCGGCGTGTTCAACGCGGCGGCGCGCGCCTTCGGCTTCACCATCCACTGGACCGTCGCCTTCTACATCCTGCTCGCCTACATGCCGTCCTTCACAGCGACGCACGCGGGCGTCGGCGGCGCCGCGGCGCTTTGGTCCAACACGATCGGGCTGATCCTGATGACGGTGCTGATCCCGATTTTCGGCACGCTGTCGGACCGCATCGGGCGCAAGCCGCTGCTGCTGCTCTCCTGCGGATTCTTCGCGATCCTGACCCTGCCTGCCTTCATGATCATCGACTCCAAGCCCGGGCTCGGCGTGCTGATCCTGATCCAGCTCGTGTTCGACGCGGCGATCGCGCTGTTCTCGGGCGCGGGGCCGGCGGCGATCGTGGAGATGTTCCCGACCATGAGCCGCTCGAGCTGGATGACGCCGTCCTACGCGCTGGCGGTCGCGATCTTCGGCGGCTTCGCGCCGTTCATCGCCACATACCTGATCCACACCACCGGCTCGGCGCTCTCGCCCGCATGGTACGTGATCGGGGCGGCCATCGTCAGCTTCATCGTCATCTGGCGCATGCCGGAGACGGCCCATCACGAACTGCGCTGAGGAGACGGCATGAGCAACGGAAAGGTCGCCCCAAAGGTCGCTATCGTCACCGGGGGCGCGCGGGGAATCGGGCGGGCCTGCGCGCTGGCGCTGGCCCGCGCCGGGTTCGACCTGGCACTCGTCGACGTGCTGGAGCCGGAGATGGCGCGCACCCGGGGCGAGATCGAGGTGCTGGGCCGTCGCGCGATGACCTGTACCGCCGACGTCGCGGACTTTGCCCGGGCGCAGGCGGTGGCCGCGGAAGTGAAGGCCGGGCTCGGGCGCATCGACGTGCTGGTAAACAACGCCGGGCGTGCGCAGCCCAAGGGCATCCTCGAGATCACCGAGGCCGAGTACGACAACACGCTCGCGGTCAACCTCAAGAGCTGCTTCAATTACGTCCGCGCGACCGCGCCGATCATGCTGGCGCAGGGGGGAGGGCGGATCGTTTCGATGTCCTCGCTTAACGCCCATTCCGGCGGTGTCACGGCCGCGGTGAGCCGCTTCGCCTATGCCTCGGCGAAGGCCGGCATCATCGGCATGACGCGGGCGCTGGCCAAGGAGCTCGGTCCCACGATCCTGATCAACGCCATCTGCCCGGGGCTGATCCAGACGGAGCTGGCCAAGAACCAGGTGATCGTCGAGCGGGGGGCTGCGATCGCGCGCGACGGCATCGCGCTGCACCGTGTCGGCACCACGGAGGACGTGGCGCAACTCGTCGTATTCCTCG
>JAJYFW010000239.1 GCA_021785335.1 Pseudomonadota bacterium | reverse complement strand
TGCTGGCGGACGGGACGAAGGCGGCTGAGGCGATGGGGATCCCGATGCGCGGCCTGCCGCCGCTCGGCGTGCTGGAGAATGTTCCGGGCTTGCATCATCTCGTCGTCTGCACGCTCTGCTCCTGCTATCCGCGCGCGGTGCTGGGCTATCCGCCGTTCTGGTACAAATCCGCCGCCTACCGCGCGAAGGCCGTGCGGGCGCCGCGCGCCCTGCTGCGCGAGTTCGGCACCGAGTTGCCGGCGGACGTCGCAATCCGCGTGGTGGACAGCACCGCCGATTATCGCTGGATGGTGCTGCCCGAGCGGCCGGTGGGGACAGAGGGCTGGGATGCCGCGCGCCTCGCCGCGATCGTGCGCGAGGGCGACATGATCGGGGTCACGATCCCTTCAGTTTGACGTTTCGAGCGCGTAGCGGATCGGCACGCGCAGGGTGAGCTCCGCCGGTGCGTGCGGCGACGGTGCCGCCGGAAGGTGTGCGCCGCGCACGGCAGCGAGGCTCGCGCGGTCGAGATCGGGGTGGCCGGAACCCGCCAGGAGGCTCGCCTCGCGCACGGTGCCGTCGCGAGCGATGACGAGGCGGAGCACGACGGTGCCCTGCTCGCCCTCGCGGCGGGCCCGTGCGGGGTAGCTGCGGTGCGCGGCGAGCCAGCCGGCGATGGCGCGCAGCCACGCCGCCGGCGGCGCCGATATGGCGGCGGTCTGGCTCGTGGCCGGTGCCGGGGCGGGCGCGGATGGCATGCGGGCTTGGGTTGCGCGGGCGGGGGCCGGTGGTGCCGCTGCCGGTGCTTGCGCGGAAGGCTGGCGCGGCGCTGCGAGCGCGAGCCGGGGCCGGGCAAGCGGGCGCGGCGGCAGTGGCAGTGGCGCGGGGGCGGGCGGCGATGTGGCCGGAGCGGTGGGTTCGGCCGTGGCGGTCGCAAGGGCTTTCTGGACGCGCGGCGCCGGCGGTGCGACGGTCGGGACCGGGGCTGGGGTGGGCGCCATGGGTTCAGGCGCGAACGCAACCAGGTCCACGGCCGGTGGCGCTGGCGCCGTGGCGAGCCTGTTCGTTCCGATAGTGGCGAGAATCGCGCCGGCCAGCGCCGCGTGTGCCGCGGCAGAAAGCAAAAGCCCGGCGCGAAGCCGCTTCACCTGTCCCAGTCGGGCGCGAAAGAGGCGTTCACTTGCCGGCGGTCCTTCGGCAGCGCATCGAGGGCCGCGATGTCCTCGGGCGACAAGCGCAGGTCGAGTGCCGCGAGATTGGTGCGCTGGTTCTCGGGCTTCGCCGCCTTGGGGATCGCCGCGACTTCGTCCTGCGCGAGAAGCCAGGCGAGGGCCACCTGCTCGGCGGACGCGCCGTGCTTCCGCGCGATGGCGGCCACCGTCTTGTCGCCGGAGAAAAGGCCGCGCGCCACCGGCGCGTAGGCGGTGACGGCGATGCCGTGGGCGCGGGCGAAATCCAGCACCTTCGCCTGCCCGAGCATCAGGTGGTACTCGACCTGGTTGCAGGCGACGGGGGCGTAGCGCACCGCTTCCTGCATCAGCGCCACGGTGAAGTTGGAGACGCCGATCGCCCGCGCGAAGCCGGCTTCGCGCAGAGCCATCATCGTGTCGAGCGCGGCACCGAGATTCATCGCCGAAGCCGGCCAGTGGATGAGGTAGAGGTCCACATAGTCGGTGCCAAGACGTTGCAGGCTCGCATTGAACGCTGCACGCAGCGCCTTTGGCTCCAGATGGTCCCACCAGACCTTGGTGGTGAGGTGGATATCCGCGCGCGCGACGCCGCTGGCGCGGATGCCGGCCCCCACCGCCTCCTCGTTGCCGTACATTTCCGCGGTGTCGATATGGCGGTAGCCCATGGCGAGCGCGCCGGCGACGGCGGTCGCGCACTCCTCGCCTTTCATCGGCCAGGTGCCGAGGCCGAGCACGGGCATGGAAAGGCCATGGGTGCCAATACGACGCATCGCCGGGATCTCTGGGGAACTCACGCGTGGAATCTCACTTTTTCGAGAAATCGATGACGGCGGCGAAGCCGCTTTCGGTGCCGAAGGCGAGCCTGGTGCCATCGGGGCGCCAGGCGAGCGTGGTGACGGCGCCGGCCTCGCGCGGGCCGGCGACGGGCAGTATGCGCTCGGAGCCGATATCGGCCAGCACCACCAGCCCGTCGGAGAAGCCCGCGGCGACGGCCTCGTGCTGCGGATGGCAGGCAACGTAGGTGCAGAGCGCGTTGTCGCCGCCGGCAAGCTCGGTCGGTGCCTTGCCCATCGGCCCGCCGCCGAAGAACGGCCACAGCACGATGCTCTCCGCACCCGAGCTCGCGAGAAACTTGCCGCTGCGGGTGAAGGAAAGCGCCCTGGTCTTGGAGGGATAGCCGCTCATGCGCATGTGCTGCCCGTCGGTGAGCCGCCAGCCGTGCAGCGCGTTCTCCTGCATCGCGGTCACCACGTTCTCGCCGTCGGGCGAGATGGCGATGGCGGTGTGGCTGCCCTTCCATTCCAGCTTCCGCGGATTGTCGGTCCTGGCCGCGACGAACCAGAGGCTGGCGCCGTTGACGTGCGATGCGCCAATCCGTTTGCCTTTCGCGTCGAACACCAGGCCGGTGACGGTCGACGGGTGTTCCAGCGTCTTGAGCGTCTTGCCCGCCGCGTCCAGCACCGCGACACGCTTGCCGTAGCCGGCCGCGACGTGGGTCGGCGTCGCCGCCACCTGGTCCACCCAGCGCGAGCCGAAATCCGCGAGCGTCGTGGCCTCGCCGGCGGCGATGCGCCGGAGCTTGCCGTCGTCGCCGCCGGTCACGAACCCCTGGCCGTCGGCGGCGAGTGCCAGCACCGCGCCATCATGGGCTGCGATGCTGATCCATTCGCCATCCGTCGCGATGCGCAGCGTGCCGTCGCCGAGCGCGAAGCCGGCGCTGCCGTCGGGCGCGAAGGCGCAGGCGACCACGTGCGCGCCGAGATCGCGGCTGGTGCCGCGTGTCTCGAGGATATGGTCGGCGCCGAGAACCTCGGCGCTCAAGCGCGGCAAGCCTCAAAGCCGCGGCGCAGGCGAGGGCGGTTGAGGTTGCGGCCGATGAAGACGATGCGGCTTTCGCGCTTCTCGCCCGGCCGCCACGGGCCGATATAGCCGCCGTCCGCGATCATGTGCACCGCCTGGAAGGCGAAGCGCCGGTCGTCGCCCTTGTAGGCGAGGATGCCCTTGGTACGCAGCAGGTCCTGCCCCTGCTCGGCGAGCAGCGCGCCGATCCAGGCGTTGAACTTCTCGGCGTCGAGGTCTTCCTCGACCGAGAAGGAGAGGCTGGTCACGTCGTCGTTGTGCTCGTGCGCGTCGTCGGTGAGGAACTCCGGCACGCGGGCGAGCACGCGCTCGAGGTCGAACGCGCCCTGGTCGAGCAGCTGGCTCACCGGCACGTTGCCGTGGTCGGCGCGGTGGATCACGGCGAAGCGGTTGATCTCGCGGATCCTGGCCTCGACCGCCTCCAGTTCCGCGGGCGTCACCAGGTCCGTCTTGTTGAGCACGATGACGTCCGCGAAGGCGATCTGGTCCGCGGCCTCGTGGCTGTCGGCGAGGCGCGCGGGCAGGTGCTTCGCGTCCACCACGGTCACGATCGCGTCGAGCCGTGTGCGCGCGCGCACATCGTCGTCGACGAAGAAGGTCTGCGCGACGGGCGCGGGGTTCGCGAGGCCGGTGGTCTCGATGATGATGCCGTCGAACCTGTCGCGCCGCTTCATCAGCCCGCCGACGATGCGGATGAGGTCGCCGCGCACCGTGCAACAGATGCAGCCGTTGTTCATCTCGAACACTTCCTCGTCGGTGTCGACGACGAGGTCGTTGTCGATGCCGAGTTCGCCGAACTCGTTGACGACGACGGCGTATTTGCGCCCATGCTGCTCGGTGAGGATGCGGTTCAGCAGCGTGGTCTTGCCGGCGCCGAGATAGCCGGTGAGCACGGTGACTGGAACCTGGTCTTGGGTCTGGCTGGCGGACATGACAACCCTGAGGGATCTGTTGAACTCGCCGCCTATATAGGGTGGCGATGGCCGCGCGACCATGCCGCGAGCACATCTCGGCGCAGCGCGTCGAGCCGGGCCATCGCGGCGGGCAGCGCGAAACGCGCAGCCCGGGCTCGTCCGGCCGCAGCGAGAAGCGGTACAGGGTCCCCCGCAGGCTGCCCACCAGCGTGCCGTCGCCCAGAGGTAGCAGCGTGTCGTACAGGCTGTCGTAGAGTTGCGGAGCTAGTTGTTTGCCCAGTTCCCGCCCCAGCAAGTCCGGGCGGCCCACTGTGCCCACCAGCAGATCGCCACCGGTGCACACCAGCGCCGGCATCTGCATCGTCCGGGAGGTGTCGTAGACGGCGTAGCTCAGGTGCTCCGGCGTGTGGCCGGGGGTGCGCAGGACTCGGACCAGCAGTTCGCCCAGGCGCAGTTCATCGCCATCGCGGACGGCCCGATAGGGGAACTGCAGGCCGGCCTCGGCCGAGGCGACGTGCTCGGCGCCGCTGCGGGCGGGAACTGGGCAAACAACTAGCTCCGCAA
>JAJYFW010000238.1 GCA_021785335.1 Pseudomonadota bacterium | reverse complement strand
CTTCCGTCACCTCCCGGTGCTGCGCCACGGCGAACTGGTGGGCATCGTCTCGATCGGCGACGTGGTGAAGGCGCGGATGCTGCAGCAGGACCACGAGGTGGACAGCCTGCGCGCCTACGTCGCCGGTTCGGTCTAGGCCCGCCTCAGGGACTGCGGTCCCACACCGGCTTGCCGAGGTTGATCTGCTGCGGCGTGGTTGCGCCGCCGGCGAACGCGCCGACGCCCGCGCCGATCAGGGCGCCGACGCCCACGCCGACGGGCCCGCCGATCAGCCCGATCGTGGCGCCGGTGGCCGCCCCCGTGGCGCCGCCGCCGCTCACGCGGTCGAAGTTGTTGGTCCCGCAGCCGGCCAGCGCCAGCAGCGAGAGGCCGACCAGGCAGGCACGGCGCATCGCCTCCTCCCTCGCATGTCCGCGATGAGGCAACGCGACTCGGTCGAGTTGGGTCAATAGTTGCGCGCGGCCGGGGAACGTCCCGGCCGGCGGGGGCGTTCGCGCGGAAACCTTCCACATCGAACGAAACCTGATTACGCTCGCGTAAAACAGGGGCGGTCGAACCGTCCGGCGCGATGACCTTGGCTCGATGCCGATCGGCGGCCGACCTGGTCCGGATCGACGATCGGCGCCTCGCCAACCGGCGAGTTCCTGGATGTTGCGGCGGTGCGCCTGGCATGGCTGCGCCCGGCGGTCCGTCCGTGACCAGGCGATGCGTGTCGATAACGTCAAACGTCCAAAACGCCCGACAAGAACCCAAGGGAGGTCAAAATCCAATGAAACTTGCCAATCCCGCGCCGCTGGGGCTCTCCGGCTTCGCGCTGACGACCTGGATGCTCAGCATGGTGAACGCCGGCTGGTTCCCCGGGACAGAGGTTCCGCTGGTGCTCGCCTCCGCCTTCGCCTTCGGCGGCACGGCCCAGTTCTTCGCCGGGCTGATGGAAATGTCGAAGGGCAATACCTTCGGCTTCGTCGCGTTCTGCGGGTACGGAGCGTTCTGGTGGACCTTCGCGCTGTTCGTGGAGTTCTTCGCCCACGGCGTCTCCGGCGCCTATGTCGGCTGGTGGCTGATCATGTGGGGCGTGTTCACCTTCTACATGTGGATCGGCTCGCTGGCGCTCAATCGCGCGGTGATGCTGATCTTCCTCGCGCTGTGGATCACCTTCGCGCTGCTCGGCTTCGGCGACCTGTTCGGCGCGCCGGAGCTTGGCACGCTCGGCGGCTATATGGGCCTGGTCACCGCGGCGCTCGCGTTCTACCTCGCCGCCGCAGAGGTGATCAACGAGACCCATGGCCGCACCGTGCTGCCGATCGGCGCGCGCGAGTAGGTACGCCGCGCCGGCCCACCACGCCGGCCGGCCACGGACCATGCCCAAGGGGACGGCGCCGCGGCGCCGTCCCCGCACGCCGTCCCCGCGCGCCATACGGTTGAACCCGCGGCCGGCGGCGCCTAGCGTGGCCGGCAAGCGCAGCCATCCGGACGTCGGCCACCCGTGGCCGGCCCGGACCGACAAGACGTAGAGAGGGAACCCAACATGCCCGATACCCATCCCGCCGACGGCCAGGTTTTCCCGGTTCGCCCCGAGGTCGCCGCGCACGCCCACGTCACCGCCGAACGCTACCGGCAGATGTACGAGGCGGCCGGGCGCGACCCCGACCGCTTCTGGGCCGAGCAGGCGCGCCGCATCGCGTGGATCAAGCCGCCCACGAAGATCAAGAACACCAGCTACGCGGGCAATGTCTCGATCAAGTGGTTCGAGGACGGCGTGCTCAACGCCTCCGTCTCCTGCCTCGACCGTCATGCCGTGCAACACCCGGACCGCATCGCCATCGTCTGGGAGGGCGACGATCCCTCGGCCTCGCGCACCATCACCTATCGCGAGCTGCACGGGCAGGTCGGCCGCCTCGCCAACGCGATGAAGGCGCTGGGCGCGAAGAAGGGCGACCGCATCACCATCTACATGCCGATGGTGCCGGAGGCGGCCGTCGCGATGCTCGCCTGCGCGCGCATCGGCGCGATCCATTCCGTGGTGTTTGGCGGGTTCTCGCCCGACAGCCTGGCCAACCGGCTGATCGACTGCGATTCCAACCTGCTCATCACCGCCGACGAAGGCCGGCGCGGCGGGCGCAAGGTGCCGCTCAAGGCCAACGCGGACGAAGCGCTGAAATCCTGCCCCGGCGTGAAGAACGTGGTGGTGGTGAAGGTGACCGGCGCCGCGGTGCCGATGCAGGCCGGCCGCGACCACGACTACGCGACGATCACGGCCGCCGCCTCGCCGGACTGCCCGCCGGAGCCGATGGGGGCCGAGGACCCGCTGTTCATCCTCTACACCTCCGGCAGCACCGGCAAGCCGAAGGGCGTGCTGCACACCACCGGCGGCTACATGGTTTGGGCGAGCTTCACCCATGAGAACGTGTTCGACTACAAGCCGGGCGAAATCTACTGGTGCACCGCCGATGTCGGCTGGGTCACCGGGCACACCTACATCGTCTACGGGCCGCTCGCGAACGGCGCGACCACGCTGATGTTCGAGGGCGTGCCGAATTACCCGGACAGCTCGCGTTTCTGGCAGGTCTGCGACAAGCACAAGGTCAACATCTTCTACACCGCGCCGACGGCGATCCGCGCGCTGATGCGCGACGGCGAGGCGCCGGTGCAGAAAACCTCGCGCAAGTCGATCCGGCTGCTGGGCACCGTGGGCGAGCCGATCAACCCCGAAGCCTGGCTCTGGTACCACCGCGTCGTCGGCGAGCACCGCTGCCCGATCGTGGACACCTGGTGGCAGACCGAGACCGGCGGCATCCTGATCTCGCCGCTGCCGGGTGCCACGGCGCTCAAGCCCGGCTCGGCGACGCTGCCGCTGCCGGGCGTGAAGCCGCTGATCGTCGATGCGGATGGCCACGAGCTGCACGGCGCGTGCGAAGGCAATCTCTGCCTCGCCGATTCGTGGCCGGGGCAGATGCGCACCGTGTTCGGCGACCACGAGCGTTTCGTGCAGACGTACTTCTCCACCTACAAGAACCTCTACTTCACCGGCGACGGCGCGCGGCGGGATGCCGACGGGTACTACTGGATCACCGGGCGCGTCGACGACGTGATCAACGTCGCGGGCCACCGCATGGGCACCGCTGAGGTCGAGAGCGCGCTGGTGGCGCACCCGAAGGTGGCGGAGGCCGCGGTCGTGGGCTTCCCGCACGACATCAAGGGCCAGGGCATCTACGCCTACGTGACGCTGAAGCTCGGCGAGGAGCCGACCGAGGAGCTGCGCAAGGAGCTGGTCGGCTGGGTGCGCAAGGAAATCGGCCCCATCGCCGCGCCGGATGCGATCCAGTGGGCCCCTGCCCTGCCCAAGACCCGCTCCGGCAAGATCATGCGCCGCATCCTGCGCAAGATCGCCGCGAACGAGACCGACAGCCTCGGCGACACCTCCACCCTTGCCGATCCCGCGGTGGTGACGGAACTGGTCGAGAACCGGGTACGATAGCGCGCCTGGAGAACGGAATCGCCGCGGGCCGCCTCGCGCGGTCCGCGGTTGTCTTGTGCGCCGACGCCGCCCGCTGCCGGACATTGATGGTTGGCACGCCACGCCACGCGCCGATATAGACAGGGTTCGCGACATTCCAGGGAGGCTGTGATGGCGATGCCGGCAATACCGGTCAAAAAGCCCGGATGGGTGGACGAGTTCCGTGCCTTCGTCATGCGCGGCAACGTGGTCGACCTCGCGGTCGGTATCGTGATCGGCGCCGCCTTCACCGGCATCGTGAACTCGCTGGTCAAGGACATCATCAACCCGCTGATCGGGCTGCTCATCGGCGGCATCGACTTCACCAACGTGTTCGTGACCTTGCGCGGCAAGGTTTTCCCGACGCTCGCGGCGGCCCAGAAGGCCGGCGCGGTGACGCTGAACCTGGGCGTGTTCGTCAACGCCATCATCCAGTTCCTCATCGTCGCCTTCGCGATCTTCTGGGTGGTGAAGGCGATCGCGAAGCTGCACAAGCCGCCGCCGCCGGCACCGCCTGGCCCGAAGGCGGAGGACATCCTGATCGAGATCCGCGACATCCTCGCCAAAGAGACGCATTGACGCCGGCCGGAACGAAGCCCACCGCCCCGGCGCGCGACGCGCCGGAGGCGGGACCGAGGCTGACCCGTGAGTTCCTGCTCTCCGGCGAACTGGAGGGCATGGTGCGCGCGACCACGCCGGGGGCGCGGGTGCTCACCGAGGCAGAGCGCGAGGCAAGCCTCTCGGCGCTGCTCGCGGCGCGGCCGGAGGGGGCGACGTTCTCCGTCTTCGGCTACGGCTCGCTGCTGTGGAACCCGGCGATCCATGTCGCCGGACGGCGGCGCGTGGTGGCGCAGGGCTGGCACCGCTCCTTCTGCCTGCTGACGCGCGGCGGCCGCGGCACGCCGGAGCATCCGGGCCTGATGCTGGGGCTCGCCCCGGGCGGCAGCTGCGAGGGCGTGGCGCTCGACCTCGATCCCGCGGAGGGGCGCACGGAGCTTTCCATCCTGTGGCGGCGCGAGATGG
>JAJYFW010000237.1 GCA_021785335.1 Pseudomonadota bacterium | reverse complement strand
GCTGGAGGGCGAGGCGGCGGCGATTTCCGTGCCGCTGTTCATCGCCGGCCTCACCGGCGCCTGGGCGGTCGTCGCCTCGGGCGGCGCGCTGGCCGCTTCCGTCGCCGCCCTGCTGCTCGGCAGCGTCGGCGGCGCCGGTGTCGGCGCACTGCTGGCCCGCACCATCGCCCGCCATCACCGTCACTCGGTGGCGGAGCAACTCGCGCTGGGCGGCCTGGTGCTCTGGGTGAGCGTGCCGAACGCGCGGGCGGAGGCGCGCGTGCTCGAGGTTCTGCGGCGCCACGGTGGCCGGCACGTCCATGTCCACGAGACCATGCGCGAATGGGGGCCGCGGCAACGGCCGCTCTCGGACGAGCAGGTGGACCCGCTGCTGCTCGAGCGGGATCCGGCCTGACGCTGCCGGCGGGCGGGGGCCGGCGGCGCTACGGCCAGAGCATCGCCACGGCCGCCGCGCCCATCACGGCCGTCGCCACCCAGCCGAGAGCCGCGATCACGCGGCCGGTCGCGAACTCCCCCATCACCGTGCGCCGTGTCGCCAGCAGCGTCACCACCACCAGCAGCGGTACCGCCACCACGCCATTGATCACGGCGCTCCAGAACAGGGCGCGCATCGGGCTGATCGGCGTGTATTGCAGCACGAGACCGGCCAGCACACTCGCGGCGATGACGGCATAGAAACGCGGCGCCTCGCCAAGGCTCCGTTCCAGCCCCCATTCCCAGCCGAACGCCTCGGCGGCGGCATAAGCGCCGGAGCCCGCGAGCACCGGCACGCCGATCAGCCCCACGCCGACGATGCCGAGCGCGAACAGCAGATAGGCGGCATGCCCCGCGAGCGGGCGCAGCGCGGTCGCCGCCTGCGCCGCCGTGTCGATCACATGGATCCCCGCCGGGTACAGCGTCACCGCGGTCGCCAGCATGATGATGTAGGCGGTGACGTCGGAATAGAACATGCCGCTCCAGGTGTCCCAGCCGACGCGGCGCAGCGTCGCGCGCGCCGTCTGCGGCGCGTCGCGCAGCGGCGGGTCGCCATCTTCCAGCATGTCCTCGACCTCTTCGGAGGCCTGCCAGAAGAACAGGTAGGGGCTGATGGTGGTGCCGAACACGCCCACGATCACCGCGGCGCTGTCGCGGTTCCAGGCGAAGCGCGGCAGCAGGCTGCGCAACGCCACCTCGCCCCAGGGCACGCGCACCGTCAGCAGCACGCCGGCATAGGCGAGCAGCGACAGGGAGAGCCATTTCAGGAAGAAAACGTAACGATCATAGGGGATGAGAATCTGCAGCCCGAGCGTGAGGAGGACGAAGGCCGCGGTCATCGCGTGCCGGTCGAGCCCGGTGACGAGCTGCGCCGTCTCGCCCATCGCCGCGACGTCGGCCGCGATGTTGAGCGTGTTGGCGACGAGAAGCAGTGCCACCACGACATAGAGCACGGCGGGTGGGAAGCTCTCGCGGATATTCGCGGCCAGGCCCTTGCCGGTGACCCGCCCGATACGCGCGCACATCAACTGCACCGCCGCCATCAGCGGAAATGCCAGCGGCATGGTCCACAGCATGTTGAAGCCGTACTGCGCACCCGCCTGCGCGTAGGTCGCGATGCCGCTTGGGTCGTCGTCCGCGACGCCGGTGATGATGCCGGGCCCGATCCGCGCCAGCAGCCGCGACAGGCGTCCGCGCCATCCGGGTTCGCGGGCGCGAGACCGGTGCGCGGGTGACCCGGCCTCCGCCGTCATCGCCGCCCTTGCGCGATAATTGACAGAGCATGCCGCGTGGCGGAACGATCCCGGCCAGACAAGGGAGGCTCAAGATGTGCGTTCTCGCGTGTGCCGCCGTCGCCGCGACGTGTCTTTCCCTCGCCGGAACCGCCAGCGCCAGGGAGAACCAGGTGGCGCGCGGGCGCTACCTCGTGACCATCGCCGGCTGCGGCGACTGCCACACGCCCGGCCATTTCCTGGGCCGCAAGGATCCGCGCTTCCTCGGCGGCTCGGATGTCGGCTTCGGCATTCCCGGCGTCGGCGTCTTCGTCGCCCCCAACCTCACCCCGGACAAGGCGACGGGCCTGGGCACCTGGAGTAACCAGCAGATCGCGGACGCCATCACCAAGGGCGTGCGGCCGGACGGGCGCATGCTCTCGCCGATCATGCCGTGGAAGGATTTCGCCCACCTCACCCACAGGGATGCATTGGCGATCGCGGCCTATCTGCGCACGCTCAAGCCGGTGGTGCACCAGGTCGCCGGCCCGTTCGGCCCCGACCAGGTGCCGACCGTGCCGGTGATGGCCGTGGTGCCCCCCGCGCTGTACGCGACGTTCAAGCCGCCGCCGAAGTAGGCGCGGGCTGCACCGGCGGCTTCGTCTCCGCGGGGATCGGGCATTCGTAGCCCTGCCCGCCCAGCCGTTCGCGGAACGCGTCCTTCGCGCGGGCGATCAGCGCGGGGTCGCCGAGCAGTTCCACCGCCGTGCCCGCCATCACCTTCGCGGCGTGGATCATGCCCTTGTGCGCCGCCGGCGCCTTGCCCTGGCCGGTGAACTGCCAGGAATGGAACGGCGTGCCGATCGCGCAGGTCGCGCCCCAGGCCTGCACCGTCGGCACCACCCAGGACACGTCGCCCACGTCGGTCGAGCCCAGCCCGCCCTCGCCACGCGCGTTGAGCGGCATGATACCGTCGGCCAGCACGGCGTCGGTCGGCTTGATGCCGAACGGCTCGTAGGCGGCGTCGATATCGGCCTTGGAAAGCGTGTCGCGGAACCGTTGCGCGAGCGCGATATCCGCCGCGTCGAACACCGGCGGCCCAAGCCGCTCCAGGTTCCCATGCATGACGCGCTCCAGCACGTCGTTGCCGACGAGGTTGGACATGCCGCTGGAGACGTGCATCTCGACCGAGGTCTCCGTCATCAGCGCGGCACCCTCCGCGATCCGGCGCACCCGCTCGACCATACCCTTCATCGTCGCCAGGTCCGCGGCGCGGACGATGTAGCGAACGGTCGTCTTCGCCTGCACCACGTTCGGCGCGATCCCGCCGGCATCGAGATAGGCGTAGTGCATGCGCGCGGAGGAGGGGACGTGCTCGCGCATGTAGTTGAGCCCGACATTCATCAGCTCCGCGGCGTCGAGCGCCGAGCGGCCGAGATGCGGGGAGGCCGCCGCGTGGCTCGCGCGGCCCGTCCAGGTTGCGTCCAGCACCGTCATCGCGAGGGATTCCGCGCGCGTCACGCCGGCGAAATGACTCGGGTGCCAGGAGATCGCGATGTCGACCTCGCTGAACACCCCGTCGCGCGCCATGAACGCCTTGGCCGCCCCGCCTTCCTCGGCCGGGCACCCGTAATAGCGCACGCGGCCCTGGATACCCCGCTCCTTGAGCCAGTCGCGCACCGCGGTCGCCGCCAGCATCGCGGCCGAGCCCAGCAGGTTGTGCCCGCAGCCATGCCCAGCGGATTCGCCTGGCCGCGGCTTCGGCTCCGTGACCCCCGCCTCCTGCGACAGGCCGGAGAGAGCGTCGTACTCGCCGAGGATCGCGATCACCGGCCCGCCTTCGCCGGCCTCACCCATCATCGCGGTGGGAATCCCGGCCAGACCCGTGGTGATGCGGAAACCCTGCCGTTCCAGCTCCGCCTTGTGCGTCGCGGCGGAACGGTATTCCGTGTAGTTCACCTCCGGCGTTTCCCACACCGCGTCCGCGAGTTGCTTGAACGCTTCCGCGTGCTCGTCGACGTGGCGCCAGATGGCTTCGCTGTTGCTGGTCATGCGTGCTCCTGTTTCCGGGGAGCGTAGAGGCGGATTCAGATCAGGTCGAGATACCCGCCGCGCCGTGCCGGCCCCAGCGCCGCGCGCACTTCCGGCGAGAGCAGCGCCTCAAGCTCGCCCAAATGGTCGTAGTCCGGCATCAGCCGGGCCAGCAATGCGTCCCGCTCCGTTGCCGGATGGAAATAGATTTCGTTGAGCCCCGGCACCAGCCGGCGCGCGACGGCGAGCGTGTGCCGCGTGTCCATGTGCCCGCTGTCGCGCAGGCCCCACACCGCGTCCGGCGCCGCGAGCCCCGCCGCGCGCACCTGCCAGCGCAGCAGCGCGCACCACATGCCCGCACCCGGTTCCGCCGGCACGCGCACCGCGCGCAGCCCGTGGTGGCGCCCCTCGGCGATCAGCGCGCGGGCGACCAGCGGGTGCATGTGCATGTGCTTGTGCGCGTTGGCGTGGTCGAGCACGAGCCCCGAGGCCGCGAAGGCGCGAAACTGCGCCGCCACTTCGCGCCGCAGCGCGCGCGGACGCAGCAGCTGGCGGAAGGCGAGGCGAACCTGCTCGTTGGGCAGCACGCGGCCTGGTGCCAGCCCGTCCGGCAGCACCACGGGCCCGTCGACGAGCACCAGGTGCAGTCCCACCCGCAGCCCGGGCATCGCTTTGGCGCGGCGGATCGCGTCCGCGGCCGCGTCACCGGCGACCATCAGCGAGGCGGCGGTGAGCACGCCCTCGCGATGGGCGCGCTCAACCGCCTCGTTGACGGCGAGCGTCAGGCCGAAATCATCGGCGGTGAGG
>JAJYFW010000236.1 GCA_021785335.1 Pseudomonadota bacterium | reverse complement strand
GACGCGCACGCGGCGGCCGAGTTCCTGTCCGCGGCACTGATGGAGGCGGGGCATGAGTGACGCGGACACGAGCGGCTGGGTGGTCCCGCCGAGCCGCTACATCGCGCGGCGGGAGGCCGGGATGGCGGTACCCGCGCCGCGGTCCATTTACCTGCCGATGCCCGATGGGGTGCGCCTGGCGGTGGACGTCTACGCGCATCCCGGGCGACGGCCGACGCTGCTGATCGCGACCCCGTATTACCGACGGGCCGCGCGCGTGGCGGGGTCTGCGGCGGAGGTGGCGCCGAACATCGCCAAGTATCGGGATGCGTTCGTGCCGCGCGGGTACAACCTCGTCGTGGTGGATGCGCGTGGAACGGGGGCGAGCTTCGGGACCCGGGATTCGTTTCGCTCGCCGCGGGAGCGGGCGGACCTCGCGGTGCTGGCGGACTGGATCGTCGCCCAGCCGTGGTCGGACGGTCGGATCGGCTCGACGGGGATTTCCTATCTGGGCGCGGCGGCGGATTTCCTGGCCTCCACCGGACACAAGGCGGTGCGGGCCGTGGCGCCGATCTCCGCCGTCTGGGACACTTGGCGGGACAACTATTGGCCGGGCGGGATCCTGCTCACGTCGCTCGTTGCGACTTACCAACGGCTGATCAAGGGGCTCGACCTGAACCGCAAGGAGTTGCTGGCGGGGCTGGGGACGTTCGCGGAGCCGGATTATACCGGGCCGCTGCCCGTGGATGGCGACGACGGCTCGCTGCTCGCCGCGGCGATCGCGGAGCATGCGGGGAATTTCTCGCAGGCACGGTTCATGGCGGAGTTTCCATTCCGGGATTCGGCGCTGCCTTATGACGCCGCCTTCACGCCGGATGCGTTCTCGCCCTGCGGGTACGCGGACCAGATACCGGCGGATGTCGCGGTCTATTCCGTGGGCGGGTGGATGGACGGCGCGGGGTATTCGAACGGGGCGATCTCGCGGTTCCTTACGCTCGCGCGAAACCCGCGGCATCTCCTGATCGGGCCGTGGGATCACGGGGCGCGGACCAACTGCTCGCCGTGGCGCGGGCGGGTGGAGCCCGAGTTCGACATGATGGCGGAGCTGGTGCGGTTCTTCGACCATTACCTGATGGAGCGGGAAACAGGACTGGACCGCGAGGCCCCGGTGCACGTCTTCTCGCAGGGCGACGAGCGGTGGCTGGCGGCAGCGGACTGGCCCGTGGCCGCCGGCAGCGCCGCGTTTCACCTGCGGGCGGATGGCGCACTGGGCGAGCCGGCGGCGGGCAAGACGGTCCATGCGACGGACCCGCGTGCGGCGACGGGGGGCGCGACCCGCTATGAGCGGATCGCCGGGCTGCCGGTGACGCATCCGTATCCGTCCTGGCCGGCGGAGGATGCGCATCGGGCGTCATGGACCTCCGCGCCGCTCCCGGAGGAGATGCGGCTGGCGGGGCATGGGGTGGTGGAACTCACGGTCGAGAGTTCCGAGCCGGATGCGGCGATATTTCTCTACCTGCTCGACGTGGCGCCGGACTGCACCGTTCGCTACGTGACCGAGGGGATGCTGCGGGCGCTGCACCGCGCCGAGGTCGAGCCGCCGGCCAATCAGATGGCGACTTGGCCGTGGCACGCGGCGACAAGGGCGACGACGGCGCCGATGCCGAAGGGCGAGGCCGTGAAGATGCGGGTCGTGCTGTTGCCGGTGGCGTGGCGCTTCCCCGCCGGGCACCGGCTGCGCGTGTCGCTCGCCGGCGGCGATGCGGACCATGCGATGGCAATCCCCCATGGCCGCCCGCCGGTGTTGACGGTCGACGGGTCGTCGCGTGTCGTGCTGCCGGTGATGGGGTCCGGGGCCTGAAGGCCCCGGCGGGGTCGCAGGGGCGGAGCCCCTGCGTCTTCCCTTACGCCCGCTGGATCAGTTCGATCTTGTAGCCGTCCGGATCCTCGATGAAGGCGATGATGGTGGTGCCGAACTTCACCGGGCCGGGCTCGCGGGTGATCTTGGCGCCGGCGGCGCGCAGCTTCGCGCAGGTGCCGGCGACATCGGGCATGCCGATGGCAAGGTGGCCGAAGCCCGTTCCGATATCGTACTTATCGACGCCGTAGTTGTAGGTCAGCTCAAGCACGGTTTCCGTGGCCTCGTCGCCGTAGCCGAGGAAGGAGAGGGTGTACTTGCCGTCCGGCACGTCGCGGCGGCGCAGTTCCTTCATGCCAAACAGCTCGGCGTAGAATTTCACGCTGCGGTCGAGATCGCCGACGCGCAGCATCGTGTGCAGATAGCGGTAGCTCATATCGTCTCCTCCATTGTCGTACCCAAAAGGAACAGCCCGGCCTCGCGGGCCGCTTCGGCAGTGGCGTCCGCGTCGGCGAGGAGCGTGGCGCCGGCCTCGAAGGCGATGCCGCGCAGACCGGCCTTGGCCGCGGCGCGCATGGTGTCGGGGCCGATCGCGGGCAGGTCCGCGCGCCGATCCTGCCCGGGCTTGGCGCATTTCACCAGCACGCCTCCCGGTCCGGGGCGCGCGAGGGAGCCGGCGCGGGCGAGCATGGCGTCCGTACCCTCGATTGCTTCCACGGCGAGGACGATGCCCTGCTGCACGACGCAGGCCTGGCCCACATCCGCCGCGCCGAGCGCCTTGAGCACGGCGAGGCCGCGGGCGATGTCGGCCTGGGCCGCTGCATCGGGACCGTTGGGCGTGAGCAGACCCGCGGGCGCGAGCGCCTCGGTGAGAACCTCGTGCGCGCCGAGGACGCGGAAGCCTTCCTCGCCCAGCACGCGCAGCACCGCGGCGAGCAGGCCGTCGTCGCCGCCGAACGCGGCGCGGCCTATGCGCGCGAGCAGGCGCACACCCTCCGCGTCCGGGCGCAGGTCGAGCATCGAGGGGCGCTTGACCGGGCCGACGACGACGACGTCGTGGCACTTCGCTTCCCGCAGAAGTGCCAGGATACGCCCAGCGGCGCCCATGCGGACGGTGGCGTGCGGGTAGGGGCCGACGACGGACGGTTCGGCGAAACCCTCAAGCGCCACGATGAAGACCTGGCGGCCGGCGGCCATGGCGGCGCGGGCGACCCGGCCCGGGAACGGGCCGCCGCCGGCGATGATGCCGAGTGGGCTGCGGTCGCCAACCATGGTGAATGGCGCCGCGGCTCAGTCCTCGGCCTCGTCCGCGCCGAGCGCCGCGCGGACCAGTCCGCGATGCGAAGGGGCGACGACGAAGGCGAGCATTTCGGCGACCAGCGGATCCGGGTTCGGCATTGCCTGGAGGGCCGCGAGTCGGTCGGCGAAGGCGCCGGCGCCGCCGAACAGGTCGCGGAAGGCGCGGCGCAGAGCGGCGATGGATTCGCGTGGCAGGCCCCGCCGGCGTAGGCCGATGACGTTGAGGCCGGAGAGGCGGGCGCGGTTGCCGATGACCAGACCGAAGGGGATCACATCGGCCTCGACGCCGGAGACGCCGCCCACCATGGCGCCGCGTCCGATGCGCACGAACTGGTGCAACGCCGCCGCGCCGCCGATCACGGCGCCATCGCCGATCTCGACGTGGCCGCCCATGACGACGTTGTTGGCGACCACGACGCCGTCGCCGAGCGCGCAGTCGTGCGCGACATGGACCACCGCCATCAAAAGGCAGCCGGCGCCGACGCGGGTGATGCCCGTGCCGGTGACGGTGCCGCGATGGATGGTGACGTGCTCGCGGATCACGGTGCGGGGACCGACCTCGGTCTCGGTGGGCTCGCCTTTGTATTTCAGGTCCTGCGGCGCCATGCCGACGGTGGCGAAGGGATAGATGGTGGCACCCTCGCCGATACGCGTGTGGCCGTCGATCACCGCATGCGAGATCAGGCGGACATTGTCGCCGAGCACGACGTCCGGGCCGACGGTGCACCAAGGGCCGACGACGACGCCGCGGCCAAGCTGCGCGCCTTGGGCGACGGCCGCGCGGGGGTCGATCGCGACCCCGGTTTCAGTCGCGGCGCTCATATCGGATCCGCCCGCTCCATGATCATCGCGGTGTAGGTGGCTTCCGCGACCGCGGTGCCGTTCACGCGGGCGATTGCGTTGAACTTCCACACCTGGCCGCGGTTGCGTTCCTTGGTGCAGTGGATGCGCAGCGTGTCGCCTGGCATCACGGGGCGGCGGAACTTGGCGCCCTCGACGGACATGAAATAGACGACGCGGCCGGCGGCGTCCGGGCCGAGCGTGTGCACGACGAGGACCGCCGCGGTCTGCGCCATGCTCTCGATGATCAGCACGCCCGGCATTACCGGGTGGTTGGGGAAGTGGCCCTGGAAGAAGGGCTCGTTGACGGTGACGTTCTTGATGCCGATGGCCGACTGGCCGGGCAGCAGCGCCTCCACCCGGTCGATGAGCAGGAACGGGTAGCGGTGCGGGATCGCGCGCAGGATGCCGGCAATGTCGACGGTTGCGCCGGCTTTGGCTACGCCGGTTGGGGTTTCGTTCGCCTGCTGCATCGTTCTCAGCCCGTTCCTTCCTTCGGCTTGCGCTCCGCCAGGCGGCGCAGGATCGCCACCTGTCGGAAGAAGCTGCGCGC
>JAJYFW010000235.1 GCA_021785335.1 Pseudomonadota bacterium | reverse complement strand
CCCTGGCCGCGGCCGATCTCGGCGAGGATTTCGCCGAACGCGGCCTGGGTGCTGAGCTTGCGGCCGGGGAAGCGGGGTGCCGGAAGTGCCGCGGGGACGAGAACCTCCGGCGCCGAGAGGGCACGGCCCCCGGGCGAGAGCGGCTTCGCGAAGGGAACGGACTTGATGAAGGAGAGGAACGAATCCGGGTTCTCGACGCCTTCCGCGACATCCCATTCGTGGCCCTCGCGCACACCCATCTGCGCGCGGAACAAGTGCATCTGCTCCGGCGACATCAGGCCGGCGTGGTTGTCCTTGTGGCCGGCGAAGGGCAGGCCCATGCCCTTGATGGTGTAGGCGATGAAGCAGGTGGGCTGGTCGCCGGCGGCGTCCGCGGCGCGGAAGGCCTCGAGCAATGTGCCGAGGTCGTGGCCGCCGAGATTGGTCATGAGGGCGGCGAGTTCGTCGTCCGAGAGCGGGTCGATGATGGCGCGCAGCTGGGGGTCGCGTCCGTGGTCCGCGAGCAGCGCCGCGCGCCAGGCCGCGCCGCCCTGGAAGGTGAGTGCGGAGTAGAGCGAGTTGGGGCAGTCGTCGATCCAGGAGCGCAACGTTTCGCCGCCGGGACGGGCGAAGGCGGCCTCCAGCATGCGGCCGTACTTGAGGGTGACGACGTTCCAGCCCATGTCGCGGAACAGGCCCTCGATGCGGCCGAAGAGGCGGTCCGGGACGACGGAATCGAGGCTTTGGCGGTTGTAGTCGATGACCCACCAGACGTCGCGGATGTCGTGCTTCCAGCCTTCCAGCAGGGCCTCGTAGATGTTGCCCTCGTCGAGTTCCGCGTCGCCGGCCACCGCGATGTGGCGGCCGCGGGGGAGCCAGTCCGGCGCCAGCGCATGCAGGCGGGCGTAGTCGGCGATGAGGGCGGAGAAGCTGGTCAGCGCCACGCCGAGGCCGACGGAGCCGGTAGAGAAGTCAACCTCCGGCCCGTCCTTGACGCGCGAGGGGTAGGGCTGGGCGCCGCCCAATGCGCGCAGGCCCGCCATCTTCTCCACGTTCTGGCGGCCGAGGAGGAGGTTGATGGCATGGAAGACGGGGCCGGCGTGCGGCTTGATGGCGACGCGGTCCTGCGGGCGGAGGACGGCGAAGTAGAGCGCCGTCATGATCGCGGCGACGGAGGCGCAGGAGGCCTGGTGGCCGCCGACCTTGAGCCCGTCGCGGTTGGGACGGACGTGGTTGGCGTGGTGGATCATCCATGCGCTGAGCCAGAGCAGTTTTTTTTCCACGACGCCCAGGCGGGCGAGGAGCGCTTCGTCGGACATGGCGCCCTGGTCGCGGGGCGGCTGCGGGCGCGGGCGGGCGGGGGCGTTCACGAGGCGCTCCAGCCGCGGGCGAGGCGGCGGACGGCGGTGCTGGCGTTGCGCTTGCCTTCCCCCGCGTAGTCCTCGTGGTTCTGGTCGATGCGGTCGGGGTCGTAGAGGTAGTTGACCATGAGGCCCGCGCTTTCGCGCAGGCCCTTGTCCGAGGTGTCGGCGAGGAAGTTGATTCGTTCCACTCTGGCACCATTCGAGAGGTGGAAATTGGCGACGGGGTCCAGCGCCCGCTTGCCGCGGCTTTCGATCAGCAGGTAGCGCGCGGCGAGCCGCGGCAGGATCGGCTCCAGCAGGCGCACGGTCTGCGTCTCGCGCGGCCAGGCGCGGCGGTCGAGCGTGGCCTTGAGGCCATCGGCGCCGGCAAGGGTCGCGGACTCCTCGGCCGAGAAGAGCTTTTCCGGCTCGGCGGCGAGAACCTTGTCGAGCCAGGCGCGGAAGCCGGGCATCGGCGAGAGGGTGGCGAATTGGCGGACGTTGGGCATTTCCTGCGACAGCAGGTCGACGACGCGCTTGATGAGGAAGTTGCCGAAGCTGATGCCGTCCAGCCCGCGCTGGCAGTTGCTGATGGAGTAGAAGATGGCGGTGTCGGCGCGGGCGGGGTCGGAGGAGGGCGCGCGGGTGTCGAGCAGGCGCTGGATGGAGCCCGCCATGCCGGTGACGAGGGCCACTTCGACGAAGATCAGCGGCTCCGTCGGCATGCGCGGGTGGAAGAAGGCGTAGCAGCGGCGATCTGAATCCAGCCGGTTCTTCAGGTCGCGCCAGCCGCGGATCTCGTGCACGGCCTCGTAGCCGACAAGTTTTTCGAGGAGGGACGCCGGGCTCGACCAATCGATCTGGCGCAGTTCCAGGAAGCCGACGTCGAACCAGCCGGCGAGGAGGGTTTTCAGGTCGTCCTCCAGCGCGGCGAGCGCCTTGTCACCATCGCTGAGGGTTGGGCGGCCGAGGGCGAGCAGGGCGGCGCGCAGGTCGACGAGGAAGCGCATGCCGTCGGGGATGGAGGTGAACTGGGTGAGCAGGCGGCGGCGCGGCGGCTCCAGCGCGCGGCGGAGTTTTGCGAGCGCCAGCGGGTCGCTGTCCGGGAGGTCCGCGGCCTGTTTGCGGATCGACGCGATGTCGGTGTCGAAGGTGGCGAGAGTGGACAAGAACTCTCGGCGGCCGGCGGCGTCGCGGGCGAGATAGGACTGGGCGAGGCGGGCGGCGCGGTTGCGGGCGGAGACCTCGCCGCCACGGCCCTCGAGGCAGGCCTTCATCTGCGCCTCGATACCCTCGTCCTCGCCGCCGACCGCGGCCGCCATCTCGCGCCAGACGCTGGCGATGCGGGTGAGCGCGCGGTCGAACAGGCGGGCGGCCAGGAAGGAGGTCGGCGCCGGCTCCGGCTTCGGTGCCGGCGCGGGGGCGGCGTTGTTCGTGGGCAAGGCGGTGTCTGGCACGGCGCACTCCGGGATCGGGTAGCGCATTATACAGGAAATCTTCCCTGGGCGACCGTCGGAAGCTGTTTCAGCCGATGCGGGCGAGGGCCTGGGTGAGGTCGGCGAGGATGTCGTCCACGTGCTCGATGCCGATGGAGACGCGGATGGTGGCCTCGGTGATGCCGAGGCGCTCGCGGACCTCGCGGGGGACGCCGGAGTGGACGGTGGTGGCGGGGTGGCAGACGAGGGATTCCGTGCCGCCGAGGCTGACGGCCAGCTTGAAAACCTGCAGCGCGTTGAGGACGGTGAAGGCCTCCGCCTCGCCGCCCCTGACGTCGAAGGAGAAGGTGGTGCCGGCGCCGGTGCACTGGCGCGCGAAGACGGCGCGGGCGGGGTCGGTCTCCGGCAGCAGGGACGGGTAGTAGACGCGCGCGACGCTGGGGTGGGCGGCGAGGAAGCGGGTGACGGCGTCCGCGTTGCGGCAGGCGGCGTTCATGCGCAGCGAGAGGGTTTCCAGCGAACGCGACAGCATCCAGGCGGAATGCGGGTCGAGCTGGGTGCCGATGGCGCCGCGCAGGAGCCGGATGGGCGTGAGCCGCGCCTTGCCGCCCAGCGCCGCGCCGGCCACGAGGTCCGAGTGGCCGCCGACATACTTGGTGAGCGAGTAGAGGACGATGTCCGCGCCGTGGGCGAGCGGCTTCTGGAAGATCGGGCCAAGCAGCGTGTTGTCGCAGAGAATGGCGGGGCGGTGACCACCCTGGCGGGCGCCGATCTCGTCCGCGACATCGCGCATGAGGGCGAGGTCAACGAGGGTGTTGAGCGGGTTGGAGGGGGATTCGACCAGGATGACGCTGACGCGGCCGGTTTTCATCGCGGCCTCGGCGGCGGCGCGGACGGCGGCGGGGGAAATGCCGTCGGCAAAGCCGGTGGCGGCGACGCCGAACGGGGCGAGGGTGCGGGTGAGCAGGGTTTCCGTGCCGCCGTAGAGGGGCTGGGAGTGCAGCACGACGTCGCCGGGGCGGACGAAGGCGAGCAGGGTGGTGGCGATGGCGGACATGCCGCTCGAGAAGATGATGGCGGTCTCCGCACCCTCGAAGACGGCGAGGCGGTCCTCCACGATCTCGCTGTTGGGGTGGTTGAAGCGGGAATAGACGAGGCCGCCCTCGTCGCCGGCGGGAGGTGCCCTGCGGCCGGCGGTGTAGTCGAAGAAGTCGCGGCCCTCCTCGGCGCTGCGGAAGACGAAGGTGGAGGTGAGGAAGACGGGCGGCTTGACCGCGCCCTCCGACAGGGCGGGGTCGTAACCGTAGCCGAGCATCAGGGTTTCCGGATGCAGCGCGTGATTGCCGATGTGGTCCTTGCGGTAGCGTGCCGGTGCCATGTGGTGGCCCCCTTCCCTGCCTCGGTGCGAGGCGGGGCGTGTGTCACATCGGGGCGCCGGGGTCGAGGCAGGAGGGGCGGATCTGGGCGAGGAGGTCCTCGGCGATGAGGCGGGGGCCGGCGAGCTGGGCGGCGCGGCCGTGCAGGAAGACGGCGGCGCGGGCGGCGTCCCACGGCGGCATGCCCTGGGCGAGCAGGCCGGCGGCCAGCCCCGCGAGCACGTCGCCGGTGCCGGCAGTGGCGAGCCAGGCGGGGGCGTTGGCGTTGATGGCGGCGCGCCCGTCGGGGGCGGCGATGATGGTGGCGTGGCCCTTGAGAATGACGACGGCGTTGGTGCGCCGGGCGACCGCGCGGGTGGCGGCGAGCTTGTCGGGGCCGGGGTTGCCGAACGTGCGGGCAAACGCGGC
>JAJYFW010000234.1 GCA_021785335.1 Pseudomonadota bacterium | reverse complement strand
GCGTCACATAACGGACGCGCGCAGGCGCGGCAACATCGGAGCCCAGATGGCAGAGAGGGGGATGGCAGAGCAGGCGGAAATCGCGGGGTTCGAGCGGCTGGCGTCGCGCTGGTGGGACCGGCGCGGACCGATGGCGCCGCTGCACGCCATGAACGCGGCGCGGGTCGGCTGGATCGCCGGGCGCGCGCCGGCGGGGGCGCGCCTGCTCGACGTCGGCTGCGGCGCCGGCATCGCCTCCGAGGCCTTCGCGCGCAAGGGGTTCCACGTCACGGGGCTGGACGCCGGGGCGGCGCTGATCGCGGCGGCCGAGGCGCACGCGGACCCGGCGCTTGGCATCGCCTACCGCGCCGGCACCACCACGGACCTCATCGCCGAGGGGCTGCGCTTTCCCGTCGTCACCGCGCTCGAGGTGATCGAGCACGTGGACGACCCGGCGGGGTTCGTCCTGGAACTGGCCCAATTGCTGGAGCCGGGCGGGTACCTGTTCCTCTCCACCGTCAACCGCACGCCGGCGAGTTTCCTCACCGCCAAGATCGGCGCGGAATACGTCCTGCGCATGCTGCCCGTCGGCACCCATGACTGGAAGCGCTTCATCAAGCCGGGGGAACTCGGCGACATGCTGCGCGGCGCGGGGCTGCGCGTGACGGATATCGCGGGGTTGGCGCCGGGGTTGGCCGGCTGGCACACCGTCCGGCGGCCCGGGACCAACTACATCATCGAGGCGCGCGCTTAGGCAGGGCCCGGGGCCCCCGCGCTAGCTGTCCGCCCTGGGAAGCCAGGGGATGCGGCTGACCTCGATCCCCTCCTCGGCCAGGGCCTCGGCTTCCTCCGGGCTCGTCTCGCCGTAAATGCCGCGCCCCTCGCGCTCGCCGCTCTTGATGCGCCTGGCCTCGGCGGCGAACTCGTTGCCGACATAGTCGCAGCGTGCCTCCACCTCGGCGCGCAGCTTCTGCAGCATAGCGCGCATCTCGGCGGGCATGCCGGGGATGCTGGCAACCGTCTGGTCCGGCTTGGCGGGCGGCTTCGCCTCGGCGGCGGGCGCAGGCGCCTCGGCCGGCGCCTCCGGCGCGCGGCGGTTGCGCGCGGCCGCGCCCTTGCGCGGCACCGCGGGGGCCATCAGCGCCCGCTCCACCTTTACGTCGCCGCAGCGCGGGCAGGCGATCAGCCCGGCAGCGGCCTGTCGCTCGAACCCGGCGCTGTCAACGAACCAGCCGTCAAAGCCGTGGTCCGCGGAGCAGCGAAGTTGGTAATGGATCATGCTCCAAAATATGGGCATGCGGGCACCGGCGGCAAGCGACCGCCCGGGGGCGTCACTCGGCGGCGAGCAGCTTGTCCAGTTCGCCGGAACGGTCCAGCGCCACCAGGTCGTCGCAGCCGCCGATCGGGCGGCCGTTGATGAAGATTTGCGGCACGGTCGTCCGCCCGCCGGAGCGCTCGACGGCCTCGGCCCGCGCCGTGGTGCCGCGCGGCGCGTCGATCTCGCGGAACGCGGCACCCTTGCTGGTGAGGATGTGGATGGCGCGCGCGCAGTACGGGCACCAGGGCTGGGTGTAGATTTCGATCTCGGGCATCGGCTCTTGCCAGGATTATTGCTCGTCGGTGGCCGTGAGGTGGCGCGATCGCGGCCGCGCCGCAAGCCCTCGAAACATGACATCACGCCAACGCATCGCGCCCCTCTTTCTTCGCGCCGCCTACGCGCGCCTGAACGCCCGCGCAAGCGCCAGCACGTCGACGCCCGCCGCCCCTGCCCCCAGCAGCGCCGCCGCGCAGGCGCCGGCCGTGGCGCCGGAGGTCAGCACGTCGTCCACCAGCAGCACCCGCCTGCCGCGCAGGGCCGCCACGCGCGCGGGCCGCACGGCGAAGGCGCCCGCGACCTCCCGCGCGCGCTCCTCCCGGCCAAGCTCGCCCAGCGCCGCCGTCGGGCGCGTGCGCACCAGGGCGTCCAGCAGCGCCGGCACGCCCGGCCTCGCCAGCGCCCTCGCCAGCACCGCCGCCTGGTTGTAGCGGCGCTCGAACAGGCGGCGCCGGTGCAGCGGCACCGGCACGATCACCTCCGCCTCCGCCAGCAGCGCAGCGCCGGCACGCGCCATCAGCGGCGCGAGGTGGCGCGCCGTCTCCGGCCGGTCGGCGTATTTCAGAGGCAGCACCAGCCTTCTGGCGACCGCATCGTAGGCGAGGGCCGCGCGGGCCCGGCGCCAGGAGGGCGGATGCTCGCGGCAGTCGCCGCAGACGAGGCTGGCACCGCCATGCCCCGCCGCCTCGAACGGCACGCCGCAGCGCTCACACAGCGGCGGCGCGATGAGGTGCGCGCGGGAAAAGCACGCGGCGCAGAACTGCCCGGGTTCGGCGACCGGCGCGTCGCAGGCGAGGCAGAGCGGTGGCACCAGCGCATCCAGCGCCAGCCTTCCCCAGCGCCTCAGCGCGGGCAGCGCCAGCCTAGGCGCCGAAACGGACGGTCCCATCCCGCTCGACCTCGCGCACGAGATCGATCTCCCAGGAGAGGTAGTCCTTCATCGCCGCCTCGACGCCGCTGTTGCGGTCATAGGGGCGCAGGTAGACATCGGCGCAGGCCTCGTCCGGCGGGTTCGTGCGGTCCGCGTCGACGGCGAGCCCGGCCGCCCGCCACGCCGCCATGCCGCCCTCCATCACCCGCACCCTCGCCCCCGAGATCACGGCGACCTCGGTGGCGGCGAGGGCGGCCAGCCGCCCGTCCTCGCTCGTCACCACCACCTCGCCGGCGCCGGCGAGCTTCTCGCGCAGCCGGCCGAGGCGGGTGCGTATGCCCCACAGCGCCCCCGGCGCATGCCCGGCGCGGTAGGCGAGGCTGCGCGAGAGGTCGAGCACCGGCGTGCCCGGCGCGATCGCGGCCGGCGCGACCGCGTCCACCAGCGGCAGCACCGGCGTGTGCAGGCGCGGCAGCGGCGGCAGGTCCGCCATGCGGATCGTATAGACCTCGCGGTTTCCCATCAGGCGCAGCCAGGCGGCGGTCATCGCCGCGCGCACGCCGTCGTCGTCCACGAGCACGATGCGGGCACCGCGCACCGCGATCCAGCGGTCGGTCGCCTGCACCAGCTGCCCGCCCGGCGCGTTGCGCGTGCCCGGCGCGTGGGCCGCGGCGAACTCCTCCGGCGCGCGCACGTCGAGCACGTGCAGCGTGCGGGCGTCGTCCGCGGCAAAGCCCGCCAGCGCCGCGCTCTCGATCGGGCGCACCCCCGCCTCGCGCGCGAAGGCCTCGGCGCGGGCCAGCGCGATGTCCGCGCTCGCCGGGCGGCCCGGGGCATAGGTAGCGGTCTCGCCGCGCGCCGGCGCGAGGCCCGCCAGCTCCCAACCCATGGTGCCGTTGCGCAGGGCGACGACCTTGTTGGGGATGCGGGCGCGGCGCAGGCTCTCCGCGCCGAGGATGGAGCGCGTGCGCCCGGCACAGTTCACCACCACCAGCGTCTCCGGGTCCGGTGCGAGGTCGCCGATGCGGTAGACGAGCTCGCCCCCCGGCACGTCGATGCCGGTGGGGATCGACATCACCCGGAACTCCTCCATCGGGCGGGAATCCAGCACCACCATCCGGCGGCCGGAGCGGATCCAGGCGTCGAGCTCCGGCGCGTCCACGCTTTCGGTACCGTAATGGTGCTCGACCCACTCGCCGAACGCCTTGGAGGGCACGTTGACGCCGGAGAACAGCACGTGGCCGGCTTCCGCCCACGCCTTCGTTCCGCCCTCCAGCACCGAGACGTCGGTGCCGCCCATCTTCTCGACCAGGCTCGCGAGGCGCTTGGCGAGCCCGGTGCCGTCGTCGACGCAGACGATCCGGGTGCGCGGATTGGGCAGCAGGTAGGGCAGCAGCAGCTCCGCGCGCGACAGCGGAACGTTCGTGGCCCAGAACAGGTGGGCGGCGCCGAACTCCCCCTCCTCGCGCGCGTCGAGGATGGCGAGCTCGTGGCGATCGAGGATCCAGCCGCGCAGCGCGTCGGCGGAGACCTGCTTCATCGCCGGCCGCCCGCCGCGCTCATCCGCGCGGCGCCGAGGTCGGCTTCATGAAGTTGCGGTTGTAGGGGATCGCCTCGCCCTTCTCGTCGTAGGCCATGCGGTTGTCCAGCTTCTCCAGCGCCAGGCCGTAGCAGTGCAGGTGGCGCGTCGGCACGCTGCCGGTGGTGTGGATGGAATGGATGTCGTCCGGCATCAGCGCGATGCCGCGCCCGGGCTCGACCATGATCTCGCGGTCGACCGAAAGCCGGCCGGGCTCGCGGCGATAGACCTTGTTCAGCTCCTGCCCCTCGACGGCGACGACGACGGCCCAGGTGGTGTGATCGTGCGGCTTCGTCTCGTTGCCGGGGTTCAGCGCGTTCATGTAGAGCGCGAAGCGCCCGTCCGGCTGCTCGTCCAGCAGGTAGCGGTTTGAGCCCTTCTTGCCGGGATCGGGCGGCGGGAACTCGCCGCTGGGAAAAAGCTGCTGCTGGCGCGCAAGCGCCTGCAGCTCGGTCTCGATCTCCGCCAGCGCGGCGCGGGTGACGCCCGCCTTCGCCTCGATCGCGCGGATGCGGCCCATCGTGG
>JAJYFW010000233.1 GCA_021785335.1 Pseudomonadota bacterium | reverse complement strand
CCGAGATCCGCGCCACCGAGGCCGCGACCGGCTACCTTGCCGACCCCCACACCGCCGTGGGCATGGCTGCCGCGCGCGCGCTGTCTCTTCAAGGAATTCAAACTGTTGTGGCCGCGACCGCGCACCCCGCCAAGTTCCCGGACGCGATCGAGCGGGCGGTCGGGCGCCGCCCCCCCCTGCCCAGCCACCTCGCCGACCTATATGAGAGGGAGGAACGTTACATCCGCCTGCCCGCCGACCTCGCCCAGGTCGAGGCCGCCGTACGCAGCGCCAGCTTGAGGAATGCCGCATGAGCACGTCTACGACGGAGGCTCCCCCCATTGACGGAGGGGGGGCGGTCCGGGTCAGCCGATTGTCGTCCGGTCTCACGGTCATCAGCGAGCGAATGGAGCGGGTCGAGACCGTGTCCATCGGCGCCTATGTCGCGTCCGGCGCCCGCCACGAGGCGCCGAATGAAAACGGGGTCTCGCATTTCCTCGAGCACATGGCCTTCAAGGGCACGGAGCGGCGCAGCGCCGCGGCCATCGCGGAGGAGGTGGAAGCCGTGGGCGGGCATATCAACGCCTACACGGCGCGCGAGCAGACCGCCTATTACGTGAAGCTGCTGAAGGAGGACCTCGCCCTCGGCGCCGACATCATCGGCGATATCCTCTGTCACTCCACCTTCGCGCCGGATGAGCTGGAGCGCGAGCGCGGCGTCATCCTGCAGGAGATCGGCCAGGCCAACGACACGCCGGACGACATCGTCTTCGACCATTTCCAGGCGACCGCCTATCCGGACCAGCCGATGGGCCGACCGGTGCTCGGCACCGAGGCGCTGATCCGCAACATGAAGCGCGCGGCACTCACCGGCTACATGCACCGCCACTACGCCGCCGCCAACACGGTGGTCGCCGCCGCCGGCAACCTCGATCACGAGACCGTGCTGGCGCTGGCGGAGAAGCATTTCGCCGACCTGCCGCGCGACCCGGCACCGAGCCCGGTGCCCGCCGCCTATGCCGGCGGCGAGTTCCGCGAGACCCGCGAGCTCGACCAGGTGCACCTGGTGCTCGGCTTTCCCTCCGTCGCCTATGCCGACCGGGATTTCTACCCGGTGATGCTGCTGTCCACGGTACTCGGCGGCGGCATGTCCTCGCGGCTGTTCCAGGAGGTGCGCGAGAAGCGGGGCCTCGTCTATTCGATCTATTCGTACTCGGCGCCGGCGCTCGATTCCGGCCTGTTCACCATCTACGCCGGGACCGGCGAGAGCGAGGCGGCGGAGCTGGTGCCGGTGGTGCTGGAGCAGCTGGGCCGGGTGCAGCACGACGTGACCGAGGTGGAACTCGCCCGCGCCCGCGCGCAGGTGAAGGCGAGCCTGCTGATGTCCCTCGAGAGCACCGGCAGCCGCTGCGAGCAGCTGGCGCGGCAATGGCAGGTGTTCGGCCGCGTGGTGCCGGTGGCGGAGACGGTGGCGAAGATCGCCGCCGTCAGCCTCGACGACATCGCGCGGGCCGCGCGGCGCCTGTTCCGCGCCCGGCCGACGCTCGCCGCGATGGGCCCCGCGCGCCGCGTGCCGTCGCTGCCGGCGATCGCGGAGAAGCTCGCGGCGTGACGGTGCCCGACCACCTCGCGCTGCTCGGCGACCTGATCGCCGCGGCACGGCGCGCCGGGGCGGATGCGGCGGACGCGGTGCTTGTCGCCTCGCAGTCGCTGGAGGCGCAGTGCCGCCTCGGCAAGACGGAGCATGTCGAGCGCGCGGAAAGCGCGGACCTTGGCCTGCGCGTCTTCATCGGCCGGCAGGCGGCGATCGTCTCCGCGACCGGGGTCGAGCCCAAGCGCTTCGCCGAACTCGCGGAACAGGCTGTCGCCATGGCCCGCGTGCTGCCGGGGGACCCGTTCACCGGCCTCGCCGACGCGGCGCGCGCGCCGGACGCGGACGACCTCGATCTCGTCGACCCCGTGGAGCCGGACGCGGCGCGGCTCACCGCCCGGGCGCTGGCGGCGGAAGCGGCGGCGATGGCCGTCCCCGGCGTCACCAACTCCGAGGGCGCCTCGGCGGACTGGGGACGGATCGAGGCGCTGATCGTGACCTCCGCGGGTTTCGCCGGGCGCTCGCTGCGCACCTCCCATTCCATCTCGGCGACGGTGCTCGCGGGCAGCGGCACGGCGATGCAGCGCGACTACGAGGGCCACAGCGCGGTGCACGCTGCCGATCTCGACGCGCCGGAGACGGTGGGCCGGCTTGCCGGCGAGCGTGCGGTGCGCCGCCTCAACCCGACGCGGCCGCGCACGGCGAAGCTGCCCGTGTTATTCGACCCCCGCGTTGCGGGCTCGCTGGTCGGGCATCTCTCGGGTGCGATCAACGGCGCCTCGGTGGCGCGCGGCACCACCTTCCTCAAGGACGCGATGGGCACGCGGATCATGCCGGCCGGCATCATGATCCATGACGATCCCCGCCGCCGGCGCGGCCTGCGTTCGCGCGTCTTCGACGGCGAGGGGGTGCCGACGAGGACGCTCGCGCTGGTCGAGGACGGCGTGCTGCGCACCTGGGTGCTGGACAGCCGCAGCGCGCGCCAGCTGGGGCTCGCCAGCACGGGCAGCGCCGTGCGCGGCACTGGCGGGCCGCCCGCGCCGGGGACATCGAACCTCTTCATGGCGGCGGGCAAGATCTCGCCCGCGGCGCTGATGGCCGACATCGCCGAGGGGCTTTACGTCAACGAAATGATCGGCATGGGCGTGAACGGGCTGACCGGCGATTACAGCCGCGGCGCCGCCGGGTTCATAATCCGCAACGGCGAGCTGGCGGAGCCGGTGGCCGAGATCACCATCGCCGGCAATCTGCGCGATATGTTTTTGTCGATCACACCGGCGGATGATCTGCGGTTCAGGCGCGGCGTGGATGCACCGACGCTGCGCGTGGACGGCATGACCATGGCGGGCGCCTGACGGCGAGGCGCGGACCGGGGATGGAACGGATGCGCCCGCCCCACCATATGGCCGTCATGCGATTTCTCTTGATTCTGTTCGCGCTGCTGCTGGCGCTGGCGCCCGTGTTCGCGCCCACGCCGGCCGAGGCGCGCGCGGGCGGCGGCGCCTCCTTCGGCAGCCGTGGCGCGCGCACCTATCTGGCCCCGCCCGTGTCCCGCACCGCGCCGGGCTATGCGGCCCCGCTGCGCACGGGCCCGGCCTACGGCAGCCCCGCCTATGGCGCGCCGGGTTATGGCGGCCCGTCGCTGATGCACGGTTTCATGGGCGGGCTGATCGGCGCGGGCATCGCCGGGCTGCTGCTGGGCCATGGGTTCTTCTGGGGCATGCATGGCTTCGGCGGCCTGTTCGGGTTGCTGATCCAGATCCTGCTGCTCGTGCTGCTGGCGCGCTGGCTGATGCGCGTATTCGCCGGCGGCGGCGCGGTGGCCGGCGGCGGCATCGGCGCGCCGACCATGACCCCGCCCGGCATGACATACGCGCCATCGCCTCAGGCAACCGTTCCGCTCTCGGTGCAGCCCGAGGACTACCAGCAGTTCGAGGCGGCGCTGCACCGCGTGCAGGCGGCGTGGAGTGCCGGCGATATCGCGACGCTGCAGCGCCTGGCCACGCCAGAGATGGCCGCGACCTTCGCCGCACAGTTGCAGGACCTGCGCGCGAGGGGGTTGCGCAACGAGGTTTCCGACGTGCGGCTGCTGCAGGGCGATCTGTCGGAGGCGTGGCGCGAGAACGGCGCCGACTACGCGACGGTCGCGATGCGCTTCTCCATGGTCGATGTCACGCGCGACGCCACGGGCCGCGTGGTCGATGGCGCGCCGGGCGAGCACGTGCAGGCGGCGGAGCTGTGGACCTTTCTGCGCCCGCCGGGGGGCGTGTGGATCCTTTCGGCGATCCAGCAGGCAGGCTGATTCAGCCGACAACGATTTCGATCGGCGCCGGCGCGTCGGTCAGGCGCATGGGCGTCTCGCCGGCCGGATCTCCATCCGCCTGGGTCGGCACGCCCGGCGCGACGATCTCCACCTCGCTGGCGCGGGCGAGGCGCAGGCCGGGCATCGCGGGCAACAGGTCGAGCGGCAGCGCCGCGCCATAGGCCAGCGCCGCGAGCGGGCCGGAACGCTCGAACAGCGCCACGGTGAAACCCGGTCGCGCGGGACTGGCGTCTGGCGCGAGGAGGAACGGGCCGGCATAGAGCCGCCCCTTGGTCACGATGACGCTGCCGGCCTCGGTCGCGAGGCCGTCGAGGCGCAACCGGATCGGCGTGAACGCGTAACGGCTGGCCTCGCGCAGCGATTGCAGCACATACGCGCCGCGCCCGATGGCGCGCTTGAGCGGGATGGGCAGGTCGCGGACCACCGCGGCATCGAAGCCGGCGCCGACCATCTGCACGAACAGCCGCTCGCCCGCCTCAGTGCGCGCGAGCCCCGGGAAGATGCGCCGCGTGCGCCCGAAGGCGAGTGCCGCAGCGACCGCGCGCGGCGCGAAGGAGAGGCCGAGCTCGCGCGCCAGGACGTTCGCCGTGCCGAGCGGGATGATGCCGAGCCGCGTGGCACTGCCCGCGAGGCCGTTGGCGACCTCGGCGATTGTCCCG
>JAJYFW010000232.1 GCA_021785335.1 Pseudomonadota bacterium | reverse complement strand
ACGGCGCCGAGCGCGGCGGGGCCAGCGAAGCCGGTGACGCGGCCGGAGAGGGAGAACAGCCCGAACCAGGCGGCGCGCTTCTCGGGCGGCGCCATCGCCGCGCGCGCGCGGCGGCTCGCCGCCTGAGCGGGGCCGACGAACAGACCCAGCGCCAGGCCCAACGCCCAGAACGCCGCGTGGTTGCGGACCACCAGGATCGCCGCCCCGAACACGGCTAGAGCCAGCGTGGCGATGATCGCGGTAGCCTGCGCGCCAATGCGGTCCTCGACGGTGCTCGCGGCGAGCGCGCCGAGCCCGGCGCTCACGTTGAGCGCGATGCCGAACAGCAGCACCCCCTGCTGGCCGAGTCCGATTGCGGCGGCGGCGTAGATGCCGCCGAAGGCGAACAGCGTCGTCAGCCCGTCGATGGTCAGGATGCGGGCAAGCAGATAGAGGCGCAGATGGCCGCGCCGCAGCGCGTCGCGCCAGGCCTCGCCCAGCGGCAGGCGCCCGCCGGCGCTTTCCGGCCCCCAGACAGCGGCGGGCCAGGAAAGCAGCAGGAACCAGGCGCCGGCCAGCACCGCACAGGCGCGCACCGGCTCCGCGGCGGCTGCGTCCAGCCCCCAAAGCGGCGGATGCGGGAAAAGGAACAGCACCAGGCACAGCCCCATGGACAAGAGCCCGCCGACATAGCCCATGCCCCAGCCGAGCATGGACAGCCGCCCGCGCCGCTCCGGCGGGGCGAGCGACGGCAGCATGGCGTTGTAGGCGACGAAGGCGAGCTCGAAGGCGACCGTCGCGGTGCCGGCGAGGCCGAGCGCCAGCAGCGACGAGGCGGGTGATGGGCGCACCCACCACAGGGCGAGCGTCGCGGCACCCGCGATCGCGCTGCCCGCGCCGAGCAGCAGGCGCCGCCGCCCGCGATCGGCCAGCGCGCCGAACGGCACCGCCAGCAGCGCGATGGCGAGCCCCGCGAGTGCCTGCATCCAGGCCCAGTCCGTCGCTCCCGCGGTTGGGTCCGGGGCCACCGCGCGGACATAGTAGGTGGCGATGACGAAGGTGGAGACGATGGTGTTGAAGGCGCCGGCACCGGCGTCCCAGGCCAGCCAAGCGGCGACGGCACGGCGCATGGCTAACGCTGGAACCGCGTCGAGAGGACGATCGAGGACTGCGTCCGCTCGACGCCCTCGACCTCGCCGATGCGGTCGATGGTGCGGTCGAGTTCGCCGATGGACGGCGCCGCGACCTCGACGATCAGGTCGAAACCGCCGCTCACCGAATGCACCGACATGATCTCGGGGATGGCGCGCAGCGCCGGCACCACCCTGGCGAGAACCTTGGTCCCCAGCACAATCATGACGTAGGCGCGGACGAGGCCGCCCGCGTAGCTGTCCGACAGGCGCACACCATAGCCCGCGATGACGCCGTCGCGCTCCAGCCGCTCGAGCCGGGCCTGGACGGTGGTGCGCGACAGGCCCAGCCGGCGGGCGAGCACGGCGGTGGGCGCGCGCGCGTTCTCCGCGAGCAGGAGCAGAAGCTGCCGATCCTTGTCCGTTACCGTCATTTCGACCACCTAGGCCTGCGATTTGTCCAGAGTTTATAGAGGTTCTGTCGCGTTCGCCGCTACAGATCGTCTTCTCGTGGCGAGATACCACCGCCAGAGTTGTGCTTCCGGGAGGGAAAAATGGCCAACGTACTGGTTATCGGCGCGGGCAGGGTCGGCTCGACGATCGCGCGGCTGCTGGCGGAGAGCGGGGATTATCGGGTGACGCTGACCGACCGTGACGAGGGGCCGCTGCGGCCGGTCGAGACGGGCCCGGCGCTGGCCACGGCGCGGCTCGACATCGCGGACGCGAGCGCCCTTGCCCGGCACCTGGAGGGCCAATTCGCGGTCCTGAGCGCGGCGCCGTTCCAGCATACCGTGGCCATCGCCCGTGCCGCCGCGGAGGCCGGCGTGCACTACCTCGACCTCACCGAGGACGTGCGGTCCACCCGGGAAGTCAAGCAGATCGCGAGCACCGCGCGTACAGCCTTCATCCCGCAATGCGGCCTCGCGCCCGGCTTCATCTCGATCGTGGCGAGCGACATCGCGCGCCGGTTCGACCGCCTCGATGCCGTGCGCCTCAGGGTCGGGGCGCTGCCGCGCTATCCGAGCAACGGGCTCAACTACAACCTCACCTGGAGCACGGACGGCGTCATCAACGAGTACATCGAACCCTGCGAAGCCATCGTCGGCGGCAAGCTGGTCGAGGTTCCGGCGATGGAGGAGCGCGAGGAGCTTTCGCTCGACGGCGTGGCCTACGAGGCGTTCAACACCTCGGGCGGGCTGGGCACGCTGTGCGAGACCTTCCAGGGCAAGGTCGAGACGCTCAACTACCGGACCATCCGCTACCCCGGCCATGCCGCCATCATGAAGGTGCTGCTGCACGACCTGGCGCTGCGGCATCGGCGCGAGGTGCTGAAGGACGTGCTGGAACATGCCCTGCCGATGACGCTGCAGGACGTGGTGATCGTGTTCGTGACCGTCTCCGGGCAGCGGGACGGCCGGCTCGTCCAGGAGACCTATGCCAACAAGATCTATGGCGGCGAGGTCGGCGGGCGCATGACGAGCGCGATCCAGCTCACCACCGCGTCGAGCATCTGTGTGGTGCTGGACCTGCTGGCGGGCGGGCAGCTGCCCGGCCAGGGCTTCGTCCGGCAGGAGGATATCGGGCTCGACGCGTTTCTTTCGAACCGCTTCGGCCGCTATTATCGTCAGGAACAGATGATCCAGGCTGGGGCGACCCAGGGCGGGACGGCAGGCGGTCATCGCGACCGGCTGGCGGCCTGAACCGACGGCTTCGCCGATCCCGATGCAAGGAGAACACGACATGACAGCCCGCGCCGCGAAGACCACGGCACCCTCGCTCGCCGATGACGCGGCGGCCAACCTCGCCCGTCTCGGGGTCGGCGCCGACGCGCTGCGCGCCGGCCCGCACCTGGTGCGTTCCCCGGTCTCGGGGGAGGCGATCGCGCACCTGCGGACCGACGATGCGGCGGGCGCGAGGGCGGCGATCGGGCGGGCGCATGACGCCTTCCTTGCCTGGCGGCTGGTGCCGGCGCCCAAGCGCGGCGAACTGATCCGCCTGCTCGGCGAGGAGCTGCGGGCGGCGAAGGAGGATCTTGGGCGGCTGGTTTCGATCGAGGTCGGCAAGATCCGCTCCGAGGGCCTGGGCGAGGTCCAGGAGATGATCGACATCTGCGACTTCGCCGTCGGGCTGTCGCGGCAGCTCTATGGCCAGACCATCGCCACCGAGCGCGCCGAGCACCGCATGATGGAGACCTGGCATCCGCTTGGGGTGGTGGGGATTATCACCGCGTTCAACTTCCCGGTCGCGGTCTGGTCGTGGAACGCGGCGCTGGCGCTGGTGTGTGGCAATGCGCTGATCTGGAAACCGTCGGAGAAGGCACCGCTCACCGCGCTCGCGACCCAGGCGCTGTTCGAGCGCGCCGCGGCACGGCTGTGCGGGCAGGGCGTCGGCGTTCCGGAGGGCCTGTCCACGGTGCTCGTCGGCGCGCGCGAGCCGGGGGAGACGCTCGTGGAGGATCACCGTGTGGCGCTGATCTCCGCCACCGGGTCGACGGCGATGGGCCGCGCGGTCGGCCCCAGGGTCGCGGCGCGGTTCGGCCGGACGATCCTGGAGCTCGGGGGCAACAACGCGGCCATCGTCGCGCCGAGTGCGGACCTCGACCTGACGCTGCGCGCCGTCGCCTTCGCCGCGATGGGCACCGCGGGGCAGCGCTGCACGACGCTGCGCCGGCTGTTCGTCCATGACAGCGTCTACGGCAGCCTCGTGCCGCGGTTGCAGCAGGCCTATCGCTCGGTGCCGGTGGGCGACCCGCTGGCGGACGGGACGCTGATCGGGCCGCTGATCGACAAGGCGGCGTTCGAGGCGATGCAGCGCGCGCTGGCGGACGCGACCGCCGCCGGCGGCAAGGTCACGGGCGGCGAGCGGGTCGATGCCGGCTTTGGGCCCGAGGCGCATTACGTCCGCCCGGCGCTGGTGGAGATGCCGACGCAAGCGGGGCCGGTGGAGCGGGAGACTTTCGCGCCGATCCTCTACGTCATGCGCTACCGCGACTTCGACGACGCGTTGCGCCTGCACAACGCGGTGCCGCAGGGGTTGTCGTCGTCGGTCTTCACCAACGACCTGCGCGAGGCGGAGATGTTCCTCTCCGCGCACGGCTCCGACTGCGGCATCGCCAACGTCAATATCGGCCCGTCCGGCGCCGAGATCGGCGGCGCGTTCGGCGGAGAGAAGGAGACCGGCGGCGGGCGCGAGGCGGGCTCGGACGCGTGGAAGGCGTATATGCGGCGGGCCACCAACACCATCAATTACGGCCGCACGCTGCCGCTGGCCCAAGGCGTCCGGTTCGACGTGGCGTGACGGGAAGCCCGCGGCACGGCTGGCGGTTGCCGTCGGCGTGGCGGCAACCCCCGTCGCCGCGTGGGCCTCCGTCTTCACGGCTCCGAGCGGGCTCGCGCCGGGCAGTTCTTACCGGCTGATGTTCCTCACCGCGGACCCGACGGCGGCGAC
>JAJYFW010000231.1 GCA_021785335.1 Pseudomonadota bacterium | reverse complement strand
CCTCCGCGGTGCCCGAGCCCGGCACGCGCACCGTCGCCATCGCGCCGCAGACGCCGTTGCCATGCCCGGTCTCGGTGTCCAGCCGCGCCGCGAGCCGAGCCGAGGCCGCCGCCGCCAGCGCCGCGTTGCGCGCCATCAGCGCCGCACCGCCGAGCGAGGTATGGAAATCCAGCGCCGCCCCGATCGCGAGATAAGCGGTCGGGTCGATCGTCCCCGTCCAGTCGAATTCCGCCACGAAGCCGCGGCCGAGTCCGTGGCTGATCACCGCCGGATGCAGCCCCGCCTGCGCCTCGCGCCGCGCGTGCAGGAAGGCGCAACCCTTCGGCGCGAACAGCCATTTATGCGCATTGCCGGTGTACCAGTCGGCGCCGATCGCCGCGACGTCGAGCGCCACGTGGCCCGGCGCGTGTGCCCCGTCCACCAGGACACGCACACCGCGGGCATGGCACAGCGCCACCGCCTCCGCGATCGGCACCACCACGGCGCTCGGCGAGGTGATGTGGTCGAGCACGGCGATCCGCGTCCGCGGCGTGATCGCCGCAGCCAGGCTCGCCGCCATCCCCGCCGCGTCGGGCCGTGGCCAGGGCAGGGCCGCCTCCACCAGGCGCGCGCCGGTCCGTTCCGCGACGTAGCGCGCCGTGTTGCGCACCGCGCCATAGACGTGGCTCAGCATCAGGATCTCGTCGCCCGGCGCGAGGTCGAGCGAGCGCAGCACCGCGTTCACCCCGGTGGTCGCATTCGGCACGAAGGCGAGATCCTCCACCGCGGCACCGATATACGTCGCGAGCCGTCCCGCCGCCTCGCGCAACGCTCCCGGCAGCACGCGGGCGAAGAAGCGCGAGGTCTGCGCCTCCATGGCCGCGCGCCAGCGTTCCTGCTCGGCCAGCACCGCGCGCGGTGTCGCACCATAGGAGCCGTGGTTGACGGTGCAGGCGCCGGGATCGATCAGGAACTCGCCGCGGATCGCCTGGCCCAGCTCGCGCATGTCAGCCCGCCGGCCGCCGCCCGCGCTCGCCCAGCTCCCGCTCGATCACATGCCCCGCGCGAAACACGGTCGGTTCCTGCCACGCATGCCCCACCACCTGCACGGCAACCGGCAGCGCGCCCTCGCCGAACCCGGCGCAGACGCTGAGCGAAGGCAATCCCGTGAGGTTGAACGGCGCCATGAACCCCGGCTTCGCCACCGCCGTCCATTTCGACACGGACTCGATCAGCGGCGCCTCGGACTGCGCGCCAGCCACCAGCAGCAGGTCCAGATCGGCCATCGCCGCGCGCGTCGCCGCCACCAGCTCGCGACGTCGCCGCAGCGCCTGGATGTAGTCGGTCGCGCTCATCACCGCCCCCATGGCCAGGCGCGAGCGCATGACGTCGCCGTATTCGTGGAAGCGCGTGGTGATCCACGGCTCGTGCAGTGCCCAGGCCTCGGCATGCAGGATCAGGCTGTTCGCCGACTGGTAATCGATCAGCGGCGGCAGCGTCACGTCGCGCACTGCCGCCCCGCCGGCCGCCAGCACCCGTGCCGCGTCCTCCACCGCGCGCGCGCAGGCGGGCGTCACCGGGTTGTCGCGCTCGTGGAAATGCCGCGCCACGCCGACGCGCAGCCCCTGCACGGAACCGCCGATGCCAGCAGAAAAATCCGGAACCGGAACATCGGCGCTGGCCGGGTCAAGCGGATCGTGGCCGGCCATCGCCTGCAGCAGCAGCGCGCAGTCCTCCGCCGTCCACGCCAGCGGCCCAGCGTGATCGAGCGAAAAGGAGAGGGGGATGATCCCCCGGCGCGAGCACCGCCCATAGGTCGGCTTGATCCCCGCGACGCCGCACAGCGCCGCAGGCCCGCGGATCGAGCCGCCGGTATCCGAACCGGTGCCACCCAGGATCATCCCGTCCGCCACCGCCGCCCCGGTGCCGGAGGAGGAGCCGGAGGTGAAGCGCGTCGTGTCCCATGGGTTGCGCACGGGCGGCCAGGGTAGGTCGAAGCTCGGTCCGCCGATTGCGAATTCGTGCGTCGCGAGCTTGCCCATCAGCACCACGCCGGCGCCCGCGAGCATGCCAACCGTCTGCGCGTCGGCCGCGGACACATGGTTCGCGAGCAGCCGCGAGTGCGCCGTGGTCGGCAGCCCCGCGGTTTCGTAGATGTCCTTGTGCCCGATCGGGACGCCGTCGAGCGGCCCGCGCAGGGTGCGGCGCATCTGCCGCCCCTCCGCCGCGCGCGCGTCGGTCATCGCCCGTTCCGGTGTGCGCAGGATGAAGGCGTGCAGCGCCGGATCGCGCGCCTCGATCCGCGCGAGGCAGGCCTGGGCGAGCTCGACCGGCGAGAGTGTGCGTGCCGCGATCGCCCGCGCGGCTTCCGCTATGGTGGGCGTCATGCCTTGTCATCCACGCTGAAGATGTGTGCCGGTTCCGCCTCGCGCGGGCGCGAGCCGCCGGCGCGGACGTTCTCCATCATCGCCGCGAAGGACTGGAAGCCGCTGTTGTAGAGGTCGCTTATTTCGGCCTCGGGCAGATCGAGCCCCGCGCGGCGGAGCAGGGTGGCAAACTCGGCTTGGCTCAAACTCGGCATCGGCGTGACCCTCCTGTGCCCGAAGCCTGCGCCGGCGGCGCGCCTCGCGCAACGGGGGATCAGAGCAATCCGGCGCCCGCTTCCTCAGCCAGCCGCTCCGGCGCGCCCTCCCAGACGATGCGCGCATGCTCCAGCACGTAGACGCGGTCGGCATGCGGCAGCGCGAAGGTCACGTTCTGCTCGCCGAGCAGCACCGTGATGTCGGTGGTGTTGCGCAATGTTTCCAGCGCGCGGGACAGCAGCTCCAGGATCACCGGCGCCAGGCCCAGCGTCGGCTCGTCGAGAATCAACAGTTGGGGGCGCATCATCAGCGCCCGCGCGATCGCCAGCATCTGCTGCTCGCCGCCCGAGAGCGTGCGCGCCGCCTGGCCCTCGCGCTCGCGCAGGATCGGGAACAGGTCGTAGAGCCAGTCGCGCCGCTCCGCCATCGACGCCGGTGACTGGTGCTGGCCGCCGAGTTCCAGGTTCTCGCGCACCGTCATGTCGCCGAACAGCTCGCGGCTCTCCGGGCACTGCACCAGGCCCTGGCGGGCGATCGTGGCCGCACTGCGCCCCGCGAGCTTCTGCCCCGCGAAGGCGATCGAGCCCTGGTAGGGCACGAGGCCGGAGATGGCGTTGAACAGCGTCGTCTTGCCGGCGCCGTTGAGGCCGACCACGGAGACGAACTCGCCCTTGCGGATCCGCAACGAGACGTTCTCGAGCGCCTGTGCCTTGCCGTAGAAGACGGAGACATCGGAAACCTCGAGCAGCGGCGCCTCGCCTGTCGCGGCCCGCGCGGGCCGGCTTGCCTGCGCGATCTCGCCGCCGAGATAGACGCGGCGCACGGTCTCGTCGCGCATGACCTCCTCGGCGCTGCCCTCGGCCACACGCTCGCCGAGATACATCGCGAAGATCCGGTCGACGAGCGCCGCCACCCCCTTCACGTTGTGGTCGACCAGCAGCACCGCGTGCCCGGCCTCGCGGAAAGTGTGGATCAGCGCGGAGAAATCGGCGACCTCAGTCGCCGTGAGCCCGGCGAAGGGCTCGTCCACCAGCACCACCTTGGGGTCGCGCGCAACCGCCCGCGCCAGCTCCATGCGGCGGAGATCGGCGAAGGGCAGGGTGGCGGGAAAACGGTCCAGCACGCCCCCGAGCCCCACGCGCCCGGCGATCGCCCGCGCCCGCTCCTCCACCTCGCGCCCGGCGCGCAGCCGCAGCAGGCTGTCCGGCAGCAGCGCGAGCATGATGTTCTCGAGTACGGTCTGCCGGTGCAGCGGCCGGGAATGCTGGAACACCAGGCCCACGCCAGCGCGCGCGATGCGGTGCGTGGGCCAGCCCGCGACCTCCTCGCCCTCGATGCGCACGCTGCCGGCGTTGGGCCGCTCGATGCCCATGACCAGCTTCATCACCGTGGACTTGCCGGAGCCGTTGGGCCCGATGAGGCCCACGATCTCGCCTGAGCGCACGGAGAAGGAAATGTCCTTCACCGCGACCAGGCCGCCGAACCGCTTGGTCAGCCCCTCGACCTCGAGCAGCGCCGTCATGCGCCCTCGCGCACGATAGAGCGGCCGAGCAGACCGCCGGGGAAGAACAGGATCACCATCAGGGCGAAGGCCGAGACGATGAAGGTGGAGAGTTGCCCCACCGGGCGCAGCAGCTCGCCCGCGACGATGAGGAAGATGGCGCCTACCGCGCCGCCGAGGATGGTCCGCCTGCCGCCCAGCACGGCGGCGATGATCACCTGCACGCCGATCGAGATGTCGACCACGGAATCGGTCGATACGGTCCCGAGATAGAAGATCAGCATCGCGCCGGCGAGGCCGGAGACCAGCGCGGAGATGCAGAACGCCGCCAGCTTGTGCCGGACCACGTTGAAGCCCAGCGCCGCGGCCTCGATCGCGTCCTGCCCCGAGGCCTGCAGGATCAGCCCCACCGCCGAGCGCGACAGCGCGAACAGCGCGAGTGCGACGACGCCCGCTACCCAAAGCGCGTACCAGTAGTTCACCTTCGACGAGAT
>JAJYFW010000230.1 GCA_021785335.1 Pseudomonadota bacterium | reverse complement strand
CGACGAAGCCAAGGCCGCGGCCTTCGCCGCCGAAACCGGCGTGCCGCGCCACCACGGCAGCTACCGCTCGCTCCTCGCCGACCCGGCGATCGACGCGGTCTACATCCCGCTGCCCAACGACATGCATGCCGCCTGGGCGATCCGTGCCGCGGAGGCCGGTAAGCACGTGCTCTGCGAGAAACCGCTCGCGATGTCCGCCGCCGAGGCCCGCGCCATGTTCGCCGCCGCGAAGAAATACGGCGTGCACCTGGTCGAGGCCTATCCATACATGGCCCAGCCGCAGACCCAGCGCCTGCGCGGCCTGCTGCTCGAGGGGGCCATCGGGCGCATCCAGACCATCCACGCCGCCTTCGGCTTCGGCATTCTTTCCCCGGACGGCGACCCGCTCGCCGATCCCACCAACATCCGCCTCATCCCCGAGCGCGGCGGGGGCGCACTGCTCGACGCCGGCACCTATGCCGTGAGCCTCGCGCGGATCGCCGCCGGCGAGCGCCCCACTCGCGCCTTCGCCACCGCGCGCTGGGCCAAATCCGGGGTCGACCAGACCATGGCGGCGACGCTGGAATTCCCCTCCGGCGCCATCGCCCAGGTGAGCTGTTCCATGTCCGGATCCTTCCACCGCAAGGCGCTTCTCGTCGGCGAGAAGGGCGCGGTCGAGACCAGCTATTCCAACCACGCTCCGGACGGCTCGCTCCCGATCGCGGTCAAGCGCGGCGTCCCCGGCACCATCCCGTTCGAAACCGAAACACTTCCCGGCGCCGACGGGTTCCGCCTGGAGGCGGAAAGCTTCGCGCGCATGGTCATGGGCGGAGCCGGGCACTGGAACGGCGCCTCCGAGGCGGAATCCGTCGACATCGCGCTCACCATCGAGGCGATCGCCCGCAGCGCCCGCGAGGGCGGCTGGGTACCGCTCGGCGCCTGACCGCGCGAAGCGCGGCCCCGCCGCGTCATTCCGCAACGATACGCATTCCATCGCGCGATACGGCGTCGCGCGGGGCGGTCCTTTCGCTTGACGCCGGCGTTTCGCTCCGTAGAGAGTAGCCGCAACCAAGACAACCAGACGGGGAGAATCCGATGTCCACGAAGCTCAGCCGCCGTGCGTTCGGCGCCGCGGCCACCGCCACCATCGCCGCGCCGCTCGCCACCCCCTTCATCGCCGACGCCCGGGCCGCCGAGCCGCTGCTGCTGCGCTGCTCGCTCGACACCGAGCCGACACATCCGCGCAACGTCGCCTTCCGCGACTACCTCGCGAAGCTGGAAAAGGCCTCCGACGGCCAGATCAAGACCAAGCTGTTCCAGTCCGGCGCGCTGTTCCCGGACCTGCACGTGGTCAAGGCGCTGGTGCAGGGCCAGGTGGAGCTCGCCTGCCCCGGCACCTGGACCGTCACCGGCTTCGTGTCGGACGCCGACTTCTCCCAGCTTCCCGGCCTCTATGGACTGCCCATCGACCTCATCCACAAGGCGGTCGACGGCAAGGCAGGCGCCTTCGTCAACGCCGAGGTCACCAAGAAGCTGCACCTGCAGGTGCTCGGCGGCTGGTTCGATCTCGGCTTCAACAACTGGTACTCGACCAAGAAGCCGCTGGACTCGCTGGCTTCGCTCAAGGGGATGAAGCTGCGCAGCCCCGGCGGCATCCTCAACTCCTGGCGCATCCGCTTCTTCGGCGGTATCCCCAACGTCACCGCCTGGCCGGATGTGCCGCTCGCCATGTCCCAGGGCACGTTCGACGGGCTGATCACCACCAACGAGAGCGCCAACAGCTCCAAGCTGTTCGATTCCGGACTGCGCTACTCGCTGCAGGACCACCAGGGCATGGGCCTCTACGTGCCACTGATGAGCCAGAGCTTCTGGGATAAGCTGAGCCCGAAGCTGCGCGATACCGTGCACCAGCTTTGGGCGGAGAACCTGCCCGCCTACCGCGTCAACACCGCCAAGTCGCAGCACGAGGGCCGGCTCGCGCTCACGAAGCAGGGCGTGAAATTCGTCGATGTGAGCACGGCCGAGCGCGACGCGGTGCGCAAGAAGATGCTGCCGCTGCAGGACAAGGCGGCGGCCAGCGCGCACATGTCGGCGGACTTGGTGAAGCTGGTCATGGCGGCCGTTGGTGCCTGAGCAGCACGGCGCGGCGCGGGTTCTGGCCCGCGTCGACGCCATCTGGAGCTGGATCGAGCGGACCCTCGTGGGCCTGCTCGGCGCGTTCGCGATGATCATCGCGGCGATCCAGGTGTTCGGCCGCTACTTCGCCCCCGCGGAATCGATCAACTGGGCCGAGGAAGTGATCGTCTACGCCGCGGTGTGGGCGATCATGATCATCTCGAGCCAGCTTGTCCGCAACGACGCCATGGTGCGGCCCGACCTCGTGCTGCGCCTCCTCGGCGCGCGCGCGCAGCGCTGGGTCGAGGTGTTCAACTGCCTCGTGGCCCTCGCCTTTACCTTCGGCATGCTCTGGTATGGCTGGACCGTGGTCAGCACCGCGATCCTGCTCGACCAGACCTCCTCGTCGGATCTGCAATTCCCGATGTGGATCTACTACGCGTCGCTGCCCGCGGGCGGTGCCCTGATGTTCGGCCGCTACGCCATCCGCCTCATCCGCTACCTGTTCTTCTTCGACCCCAGGACGATGACGGTGGGCCACAACCTGGCGCACGAGACTTCGGGCGACCTGCTGTCCTCCTTCACGGAATAGGCCGCGCGCGCGATGGCAACGCTCGGCTTCCTGGTGCTGTTCTTCGGCCTGCTCGCGGCGGGCATGCCGATCTTCCTCGTCCTCGGCGCCTGCGCCGCGGTGCTCTACTACGTCTCCGGCCAGCCCGTGATCGGGCTCGCGCAGAACATGATCGACCAGCTCAATTCGAGCACGCTCATGTCGCTGCCGCTCTTCGTCATGGCCGCCGCCTTCATGCGCCGCGGCGGCGTCGCCCAGGCGCTTGTCGATCTCTCCGCCGCCTGGCTCGGCGGCATCAAGGGCTCGCTCGGCCTCGTCGCCGTCGTCTCCTGCGCCCTCTTCGCCGCGATCTCAGGCTCCTCCGTCGCCACCGCGCTCGCCATGGGCACCATCCTGCTGCCGGCGATGCTGGAGCGCGGCTATCCCCGTTCCTTCGCGCTCGGGGTCCTCGGCGCCTCGGGCACCATCGGCGTCGTCATCCCGCCCTCGCTCGCCCTCATTCTTTACGGCATCGTCACGGAACAATCGGTGCCGCGTCTCTTCCTCGCCGGCATCCTGCCCGGCATCCTGCAGGCCGCGGCGTTCTTCGTCTGGGTGCTGTGGTACGCACGGCGCAAGAACTTCCCCGCCGAGCCGCCGCTGCCCATTGGCCAGCGCCTGCGCGTCACCTGGCGCGGCCTGCCCGCCATGGCGGTCCCGGTGGTGGTGCTGGTGGGCATCTACGGCGGCTTCATGACGGTGACGGAATCCGCCGCCATGGCCGCCGTCACCTCGCTCATCGTCAGCCTCGTCGTCTATCGCGGGTTCCGCTGGACCCGAACGCTCGAGGTGATCGCGGAGGCGCTGTCCTCGGCCGGCGTCATCATGCTCATCATCGCGACCGCGCTGGTCTTCGGCCACTGGATGACCGGCTCCGGCATCCCGGCGAAGCTCGTCGAATTCGCGACGCACCAGGGCTTCAGCACCTGGGAGTTCCTGCTGATGATGAACATCCTTCTGCTCATCATCGGCTGCTTCCTCGAGGTCGTCAGCACGCTGCTCCTGGTGATGCCCATCCTGGCCCCGGTGCTGATGCCGCTCGGCGTCGATCCGGTGCATTTCGGCATCATCTTCACCCACAACATGGAGGTGGGCCTCGTCCACCCGCCGGTGGGTCTCAACCTCTACGTGCTCTCGACCATCTCGGACGCCCCGATCGGCGAGGTCATCCGCGGCATCCTGCCGTTCCTCGTGATCCTGCTGCTCGTCCTCGGCCTCATCACCTACTGGCCGGAAATGACGCTCTGGTTGCCGGACCTGGTGTTCGGAAAAAGCTGAGCCCGGCGCTCAGCTTCCGCCCGCCTCCGCCGCGAGCCTCTCCGCCGCCAGCTCCTCGATCCGGTCGTCGAGCGGCGTCGGTGCCGGCAGGCCCCTTCGCTCGCACATCCACCCGATCACGCGGTCGGCGAGCCACGGGTTACGCGCCAGCACCGGCCCGTGCAGGTAGGTCGCGATCACGCGCCGGTACAGCATCCCCTCGCCGCCGCTGCCCCTGTCCGCGTTGCCGTGCCCGGAAAGCACCGCGCCGAACGCCTCGCCGCCCAGCAGCCGCGTGCGCCCGGAATGATTTTCGAACCCGTTGAGCACGTGCTCCAGCCCCGGCACCCGCACGCGCAGCCGCCCCACCAGCCGCCCCTCGCCCGCCTCCGTCACCAGCGGCAGCAGCCCGAGCCCCGGGATCGCGCCTTCCGCGACGATGTAGCTCCGGCCGAACATCTGCAGCCCGCCGCACACCAGCAGCCCCGCGACGTCGTCCTCGATCCATGCCGCCAGCCGCTCGCGCATGCCGATCAGCGCCGCGGCGATCTGCGCCTGCGCGCGGTCCTCGCCGCCGCCCACGAGGAAGAAATCCGCCTCGTCCGGCAGCGCG
>JAJYFW010000229.1 GCA_021785335.1 Pseudomonadota bacterium | reverse complement strand
CTTGATCCGCTCGCGCAGCGTCTGCACCGTCACGTAGAGCATCGGGATGACGAAGATGCCGATGCTTGTCGCGCCGATCATGCCGGCGAACACCGGCGTGCCCACGGCGCGGCGCGAGAGCATCGCCGCGCCGGTCGCGGTGACCAGCGGCACCAGGCCCATCACGAAGGCGATCGAGGTCATCACCACGGCGCGGAACCGCATGCGCGCGCCCATCACCGCGGCGTCGCGGATCGGCATGCCCTCCTCGCGCCGCTCCTTGGCAAACTCAACGATCAGGATGCCGTTCTTCGCCGCCAGCGCGATCAGCACCACGAGCCCGATCTGGCCGTAGAGGTCGAGCGAGATGTGCGCGACCCAGACGCCGACGAACGCGCCGAGCACGCCGATCGCGACCGAGAGCATCACCGGGATCGGGATCGACCAGCTCTCGTACAGCGCCACCAGGAACAGGTAGGCGAACAGCACCGAGAGCGCGAGGATCGGCCCGGTCTGCCCCTGCGACCGCGCCTCCTGGTAGGAGGTGCCGGTCCAGTCGAAGCTGTAGCCCGGTGGCAGAGTCCTGTCCGAGATCGCCGCCATCGCCGCGAGCGCCGTGCCGCTGGAGACGCCGGGCGCGGGCGAACCCTGGATCGAGATCGAGCGGTAGTTGTTGTAGCGCGTGATCACCTGCGGCCCGAGCACGTAGTGCGCGGTCGCCAGCGCGCGCAGCGGCACCATCGCGCCGGTCTTGTTGCGCACGTAGATCCGCCACAGCGCGCTCTCGCTCATGCGGTCGGCCTGGTCGCCCTCGATGATGACCTGCCAGGTCCGCCCATAGAGGTTGAAGTCGTTGACGTAGATGCCGCCGAGGGTCGCCTGCAGTGTGGTGAAGATGTCGGAGACATTGACGCCGAGCGCCTCCGCCTTGGCGCGGTCGATGTTGAGGTAGAGCGAGGGCGTGGTGGCGCTGTAGGTGGAGAACACGCGCGCCAGCCGCTTGTCGCTGTTCGCGGCGCCGAGCAGCCCGTACATCGCGCTGCCCATCGCGGCCGGGCTCTGTCCCTCCAGCGCCTGCAGCTGGTACTGGAAGCCGCCCGAGGTCGACAGCCCGATGATCGGCGGCAGGTTGAACGGAAAGATCTCCGCCGACGGGATCTGCGACACCGCGCCGAACACGCGCCTGATCACCGCCTGCGCGCGGTCCGCCGCCGCGGTGCGGTCCGCGAACGGCTTCAGCCCCGCGACCATGAACGCGCCGTTGCTCTCCGCCCCGCCATCGAGCAGCGAGAAGCCGACCACCGCCAGCGTCTTGTCCACCTGCGGCTGCGCGCGGAGGATGCCCTCGACGCGCCTGACCACCGCCGTGGTGCGCGCGACGGAGGCGCCCGGCGGCAGTTGCACGTTGACGAAGAACGCGCCCTGGTCCTCCTCCGGCAGGAAGCCGGTCGGAACCATGTTGGACAGCGTCCAGATGCCGAACCCCGCCGCCGCGATGGCGACGATGCCGAGCACCGCCACGCGCACCAGCCGGCGCACCACCGCGGCATAGCCGCCGCGCACCTTCTCGATGCCCTGCGCCATCACGAACAGCGGCCCGCGCGACGGGCGCCCGGGGCGCAGGAACACCGCGCACAGCGCGGGCGAGAGCGTCAGCGCGTTGGTCGCCGAGATCAGCATCGCGATGGTGATGGTGATGGCGAACTGGCGGAACAGCTCGCCCGAGACGCCGGGGATGAACGCGATCGGCACGAAGACCGAGAGCAGCACGAGGCTGATCGCGATCACCGGGCCGGTGATCTGGCGCATCGCCTTCTTCGTCGCCTCCGCCGGTGTCAGCTCCGGCTCCTCCTCCATCACCCGCTCGACATTCTCCACCACCACGATCGCGTCATCGACGACGATGCCGATCGCGAGCACGAGGGCGAGCAGGGAGACGGTGTTGGCGGAGAACCCGATGAGCAGCAGAACCGCGAAGGTGCCGATCAGGCTCACCGGCACCGCGACACTGGGGATGATGGTCGCGCGCAGCTTGCCGAGGAACAGGTAGACCACCAGCACCACCAGCAGGAACGCCTCGCCGAGCGTGGTGATCACCTCGCGGATCGTGTCCGAAACGAAGGTGGAGCTGTCGTAGAAGGTGACGCGCTTGAGCCCGGCGGGGAAGCGCGCCTGCAACCCGCTCAGCGTCTTTTCCACCGCCGCGGAGGTGGAGACGGCGTTGGCGCCCGGTGCCAGGAAGATACCGACCGCGACCGCTGGCTGACCGTCGAAGCGCGACAGCGTGTCCTGGCTCTGCGCGCCGAGCTCCACCCGCGCGACGTCCTTGACCCGCAGCATGGAGCCATCGGGGTTGGCGCGCAGGATGATGTCGCCGAACTGCCGGGGCGTGACCAGGCGGCCCTGCGTCTGCACGTTGAACTGGAACTGCACGCCGTCGCTGATCGGCCGCGCGCCGATGCGCCCCACCGCCGCCTGCTGGTTCTGCGCCTCGATGGCCGCGATCACGTCCTGCGGCGTGAGGCCGAGCTCCACCAGCCGCGAGGTGCGGAACCAGATGCGCATTGAATAGTTCTGCGCGCCGAACACGAAAGCCTGGCCGACGCCGGGCGTGCGCGACAGCGCGTCGAGCACGTTGATGGTGACATAGTTGCTGATGAACAGCGGCGTGAGCTTGCCGCCCGGTGAGTAGAACTGGACGAACTTCAGGATCGCGGAGCTGCGCTTCTGGACCGTCACGCCCTCGCGCCGCACCTCCGCGGGCAGCTTCGACAGCGCCGCCTGCACGCGGTTGTTGACGTTGACCGCGTCGATGTCCGGGTTGGTCCCGATCGCGAAGCTGACGGTGAGGTTGTAGCTGCCGTCGTTGCCGCTCGTGGACTTCATGTACAGCATCTTGTCGACGCCGTTGATCGCCGCCTCCAGCGGCTGCGCCACCGACTGCTCCACCACCGCGGCCGACGCGCCGGGGTAGTTGGTGGTGACCTGCACCTCCGGCGGCACGATGTCGGGGAACTGCGCGACGGGGATGCGCGTGAGCGCGATCCCGCCCGCGAGCGTGATCAGGATCGCGATGACGACCGCGAGGCGCGGCCGGTCGATGAAGACGCCGGAGATCACGGGGCGGTCCGCGTCAGTGCTGCGCGGCCGCGGGCGGCGCGAACGGGTGCGGGTTGACCACGATCCCCGGCCGGACCCGCTGCAGCCCGTCCACCACCACCTCCTCGCCCGGCTTGAGCCCGGTGGCGATCGCGGCGATCGTGGGCGTCGACTGCCCGAGCGTCACCCGCCGGACGGTGACATGTTTCGTCGCGTCAACGACGTAGACGAAGTTCCCCTGCTGATCGGCGAGCACCGCTTGGCGCGGCACGCCCAGAACCGTCACCGGCTGCACGCCCTCGAGCAGCACCGTCACGAACTCCCCGTCCACGAGTTCACGGTTGCCGAGCCCGCCGGGCTTCGCGCCCGGCAGCAGCGGGTTGGGGACGCTCGCGCGCATCATCAGCGTGTCCGTCGTCTGCGCGACGGTCGGGTCGATGTAGTCGACCGTGCCGCTCTGGCTGTAGAGCTTGCCGTCCGGCAGGCGCAGCTGCACCCGCACCGCGGCGAACCCGCCCTTGGCCGCGTACTTGTCGCGCAGGGCCAGCACCTCGCTCGTCGCCACCGGGAACAGCACGTACATCGGATCCTGGCTCACGATGGTCGCGAGCGCGCCGGAGCCGGGGCTCACCACGTTGCCCACCGCGTAGTTGCTGCGGCTGATCTTGCCCGCGATCGGCGCGCGGATCTCGGTGTAGCCGAGGTTGATCTCCGCGCCCTGCAGGTTCGCCTCCGCCGAAGCAAGCTGCGCCGCCTGGCTCTGCTCGGCCGCGAGCGCGTTGTCCACCGCCGAGCGCTGCCCCGCCGGGGTGTTCAGCAGCGCCTGGGCGCGCCGCAGCGTCAGCGTCGCGTTGGCGAGCAGCGCCCGGTTCTGCGCCACCGCCGCCCGCGCCGCCGCCACGCTGGCCTCGAACGGCCCGCGCTCCAGCCGGAACAGCAGTTGCCCCTTGTGGACCTCCGCCCCCTCGGTGAACAGCCGCGCGGTGAGGAACGCCGTCACCCGCGCCGCCAGCGCCACCGTGTCCCTCGCCTGCACGCGCCCGACGAACTGGCTCGTTTCCGTCACCTGCTCGGGCCTGGCCGCGAAGACCCCCACCGAAGGCGGCCCGCCGGGCCCGAACTGCGCGCGCGCCGCCGGGGCCCAGCCCAGGAAAACCCAGCCCAGGAAAACGGCGCCACAAAGCATCGGCGCGAGGAGTTTCAGCCGCATCGAGACCCTCTTGGCGGGGAAGAACGTCAGGGCAGATATGCCATGCGCCGGCGGACTTGCGAGTTTTTTTTGCGGCAGCCAAGGTCCGCCCACCATTCCGGAGAGAGGTCCATGGCGGAACATGTGACGGTCTGCGAGGTCGGCCCGCGCGACGGGCTGCAGATGGCCAAGACGATCATGGCGACACCGGCCAAGATCGCCTGGATCCGCGCCATCGCCGCCGCCGGCGTGCGCGAGATCGAGGTCGGCAGCTTCGTGCCCCCCAAGCTGATCCCGCAGATGGCCGATACCGCGGA
>JAJYFW010000228.1:1379-4591 GCA_021785335.1 Pseudomonadota bacterium | reverse complement strand
CACCTTGCCGGCATACGTCGCCACCCCGTCCATCGCGCCGTACTGCTTGATCAGCCCGTCCACGATGTCGTCGACCGGGGTGAGGTGCTGGTAATAATGCTGCACGTCCCAGGTGAGGAACGCCATTACGTCGTGGCCGGTGCCGGAGAGCGCCTCGGCGGCCTGGGTCAGCGGCAGCTTGCTGTTGGCGGCGCCAGAGCTCAGCAGATCGAGCGTGACCTCGACATGGTTCTTCTTGCCCCATTCGGTCACCATCGTGCGCATCACCGGGTTCGCGGCCGGCACCCAATGGTCCCAGAACCCGAGCTTGAGGGTTCCGGCCGCGTTCGCGGTCTGCACGTGGACGAGCGGCAACGCGGAGGCTGCGGCCCCCGCTTTCAGCACGCCGCGGCGTGACAGGCCGAATTTCGAGTGTTTTTTCGCCATAGGCCCCTCCCTGTGAAGCGCCGTGCCGTTCCGTCAGGGACGGAGCCGTGCGCTGTGTGAAACCTGGACGTGCGCCTTATCTCCTGCGCTTGGATTGAAACCTACGCACAAACCTCCGTCCGATGCAAATATATGGGAACGCTACCATCCCAGCGCCGGCCTGGCGGCCTCGATCACGCGGTCGGTGAAGGCGCGCGCGGAGCCGAGGTAGCGGCCGGGCTCCGTCAGCGCCGCGATCGCCGGAGCATCCATCCGCGCGGCCACCGCCGGCTCGCGCCCGAGCGCCTCGGCCAGCGTGCAGCCCTCCGCGAGTGCCCGGTCGCAGGCGTTTTTCACCGCGTGGTGCGCCGCCTCGCGCCCCAGCGCCGGGGCGAGGCCCATCATCACCGCCTCCGCCATGATCGCCCCGCCGCCGGCGGCGAGATTGGCGCGCATCCGTCCTGCATCGACGACGATCCCTCGGCGATCGCGGCGGCGTGCTCGAGCGCGCCATGCGCGAGCACGAAGGCAGGCCCGATCGCCAGCGCCTCCGCCTGCCAGGGGCCGGTGCCGCGCTCGTGGTCCTGCACCATCGCACCCAGCATCAACCCCACCATGGACTGCACGCCGCGCGCCGCCGCCTGCACGTACTCACTGGCGATCGGGTTGCGCTTCTGCGGCATGGTGGAGGAAGCGCCGCGGCCGGGGACATAGGCCTCCGTCGCTTCTCCCACCTCGTTCTGCGCCAACAGCGAGACGTCGAGCGCCATCTTCGCGAGGCTCCCGCACACGAGGCCCAGGAACGCGACCGTCTCCGCCAGCCCGTCGCGCGCGACGTGCCATGGCGCGGGCGCGAGGCCGAGGCCGAGTTCGGCAGCCAGCGCCTCGGCGACCGCCAGCCCCTGTTCCCCAAGCGAGGCGAGCGTGCCGGCCGCTCCCCCGAACTGCACGCGCAGCACCCGCTCCGAGATCTGGTCCAGCCGCTCCACATGCGCGACCAGCGGCTGCGCCCACACTGCGCATTTGAGCCCGAACGTGGTCGGCAGCGCCTGCTGCAGGTGCGTCCGGCCGGGCATCACCGTCTCGCGGTGCCTTGCCGCCTGGTCGCACAGCGCGCGCAGCACCCGCAGAAGCCCGGCGCGGATCAGCGCCAGCCCCTCGCGCACCTGCAGCACGAGCCCGCTGTCCATGATGTCCTGCGTGGTCGCCCCCCAGTGCGTCCAGCCGCCATGCTCGCCGCTCGCCGCGGAGAGCGCGCGCACCAGCCCCACCACCGGATAGCCGACATTGCGCGCGGAAGCGGCGAGCGCGGCCGTGTCGAGGATGTCGCCGGCGGCGGCCGCGCTGATCGCCGCCGCGGCCTCCACGGGGATGATGCCGAGCCTGCCCTGCACGCGCGCCAGCGCCGCCTCCACCTCCAGCATGCGGCGGAAGAACGCTGCCTCGTCGAACACGGCGCGCATCGCGTCGGAGCCGTAGAGCGCACCCAGGATCGGTCCGTCGGCGGGAAATGCCGCGTGCGGCATCGGTCCTTCTCCTTCGTCGTGGTCAGATAACGTCGAGCAGCACGCGGGCCTTCACCCCGACATCGGCGGCGGTGTCGCCGGGGCGGTAGAGAGCCGAGCCGATGCCGAAGCCGGCGGCCCCGGCGCCGCGCCAGGCGGGAATCGTGGTGGCGTCCATGCCGCCCACCGGCAGCACCATCGTTCCCGGCGGCATCACCGCGCGCAGCGCCCGCAGCACGGCGGGGGAGGCGGCCTCCGCCGGAAACAGCTTCAGCGCGTCCGCTCCGGCGTCGAGCATGGAGAAAGCCTCAGCGGGCGTGAAGAAACCGGGCATGGCGATTAGGCCGCGCGTCTTCGCGGCGCGCACCACCGTGGCGTCCGCGTGTGGCATGACGATCAGCCTCCCGCCCACGGCGGCGATCTCGGCGACCTCCTCCGCCCGCCGCACCGTCCCCGCGCCGATCAGCAGCCGCCCGCCGAAGCGCCGCGCGAGGCGCGCGATGCTGTCGATCGGGTCCGGCGAGTTGAGCGGCACCTCGACGATGGCGATGCCCGCGCCCTCCAGCGCCGTCGCGATCTCCTCCGCCTCGTCCGGCCGCACGCCGCGCAGGATGGCGACGAGCGGGCAGCGGCCCAGGGCCTCGGCGAGGTTCAGCGCCATGCGCGTTCCCCGATGCGCGCGAGCCCGCGCGCGGCGGCCTCGGGGGATGCCACGGCGGCACTCCCGCCACGCGCCGCGACGGCGCGGGCATAGAGCGCCGCCAGTTCCGGGTTGGCAACGATGGTCACGTGCGCGCGCGCCGGCATCGCCGCCCCGATCTCGTGGCCGACCAGCAGGCCCGAGAGATAGGAGGCGCTCGCCTCCTCCGCGAGCGCGCCCGCGAGCCCCAGCGTGCGCACGCCGAACAGGTGGTGCAGCAGGTGCCCGGGCTCGCCGGCGCGCGCCAGGCCGCGGTCGAAGGCGGCGACGTCGGTCGGCCCGTCCTTCATCATCCGCCCGAGGATGGTCGCCGAGCGAAGTGCCGCGAACGCCTCGCCGGAGAAATAGGTCTCGAACGCCGCGATGCGCCCGGCCTCGACGCGCGCCCATTTGCTGTGGCTGCCGGGCAGGCAGGCGATGCCGTCCGCGAGGTCGAGGCCCGCGATCTGCGTCTCCTCCCCGCGCATCACCTCCGGAACATTCTGCCCGTCGCGCGCCGAGAGCCCTGCCACCAGGCGGACCTCGGCACCCTCGAACGGGACCGCCACGAGGGCCGCGGCAAGCTCCGCGATGCCGGCGGGGCAGGGGAGGTAGGGCGCTTC
>JAJYFW010000228.1:0-1369 GCA_021785335.1 Pseudomonadota bacterium | reverse complement strand
TGCCCGCGAGCAGCACGCGCCGCTCGCCCCCTGCCAGCCAGTCGCCGCATTGCTCGCGCAGCACCGCGGCGAAGTCGCCGCCGGAGACGGAGAGGATGCCGCGCGGCGCGGCACGCGCGCCGAGCACCGCGCCATCCGCGCCGAACCGCCAGGCGCGGAACGAGGTGGTGCCCCAATCCACGCCAATCATCGGGCTAGGCCTTCGTTCCGAGCACCTTGGCGGTGGCGCCGGAGAGCGAACCGAGCTTCTCGCCGGCCGCGACCTTGGCCTGGGTGGCGAGCCCCTTTTCCTGGCGCGAGATCGCCTCGCGTGCCTCGGCCTCTGCCTCCGCCGGCGGCAGCACCAGCACGCCGCTCTCGTCGCACAGCACCGCGTCGCCCGGCATCACCACCACGCCGCCGATCGAGACCGGCTGGTTGAGCCGCCCGCCGAGGTCGTAGAGCCGCGTGGTGATCGGCGACATGCCGCGGCACCACATCGGAAAATCCGAGGCCTCGATTTCCTCGATGTCCGTGCACGGCCCGTCCACCACGCCCGCGACCGCGCCGGCGGCCTTGGCGGCGATGGTGACGCCGCCGCCCCAGCACGCATGCCGGTCATCGCCGAGCCGGTCCACCACCAGGATGTCGCCCGGCCGCAGCAGCCCGAGCGCATGGTGCAGCAGGGTCGAATCCGGCCCCGGGATCGCGACCGTGACCGCGGTGCCGGCGACGCGCCGGCGCAGGAGCGGCGCGATGCGCCGATCGCAGAACCCCCAGTGGCGCCAGTGGCCCACCGTCGCGGTCTCGGTCTTCCTGAGCAGCGCAATGACCTCCGCCGAAATCCGTGCCGGCATCGGTCCGATATCGTAACGGGGCACTTGTCTCTCCTATGCGTCGAGCGTCTCGAGCGGGCGCTCGGGGTGAACGAACAGCCACAGCACGGCGCCGACCAGGCCCGCGAGCGTCACCAGCGTGATCGCGCCCTTCCAGCCGCCGAGTTGCCCCACCAGGATGGCGGTGAGCGTCGGCCCGACGAAGCCCGAGGCGTTGCCGAGGAAATTGGTCCAGCCGCTGACGATGCCGGTGGCGCCCCGTCCGAGATCCTGGCAGGCGGACCAGATCGAGACCTGCACCAGCCCGATCGCGCCGAGCGAGACGCAGAGCAGCGTCATCATCAGCGGAATGCTCGGCGTGCGCGAGGCGGCGATCAGCGCCGCGGCGCTGACGATGAAGCCGCCGATCGCGAACGGCACCCGCGCCGCCCACACGGATCCGGTCCGGCGCAGCACCATGTCCGAGAGCCGCCCGGTCACGAACACCATGATGAACAGCGCCACCCACGGCAGCGACGCGCCATAGCCCAGCGAGGCCAGCTTGAAATGCCGAA
>JAJYFW010000227.1 GCA_021785335.1 Pseudomonadota bacterium | reverse complement strand
AGAGCCAGGCCGGCGGCGAGCGCGAGGCGGGTGAGGATCACGGTGCGTCTCCTGGTTCGGGCAGTTTCGCGGATGGCGATCGCGCGTATAGCACGCGCAGCCCCGCGCGCACCCTGCCCGCACGATGGCGCAACAACGCGGCAAGCCCTCTGGGATGCCGCCAATCGGCCACCAGCAGCCCCACGCGCTCGCGCCGTTCGCTGGTCCAGAGCCGCTTGTAGGCGTCGTCGCCGCGTCCGAAGTCGAAGCTCGCGATGCCCTCCTCATCGATCAGTCGGCGCAGCATCGCCTCCGTTAGCAGCGATCCTGGCGAGGCCGCGCGGTCGCGCTCGTCATGCGCGAGCTTCAGCACCGTCGCGTGCCGGCGGTCGGCGCGCAGGGCCCAAAGCTGGGCGGCCACGGGCCGCGTGCCGTCGCGCAACAGGCCGAGCCGCAGCAGGCCCTCGGCGGCGAGGTTGCGCATCAGCGTCGGGTTGAACGCGGGGAACGGCTCGGGCTGCTTCCAGCTGCGCGCGTAGATTGCCTCGTAGTCCGCGATCGCCGCCTCGAGCGCGGCACCCGGCCCGGTCACCATGTCGAGCGCGAACGCCGCCTTGCGTCCGCGCCGGCGCAGCGTCGAGCGCAGTGCTCCAGGGCGCGCCGCGAGATACGCGTCCCAGTTCCGCCCGCCCAGCTCCTCGTGCCAGTTGGCGAAATGCCGAAAGCGCCGCACCGTGAAACCGGCTTCGCGCAGTCCCGCGGCAAAGGCGGCCAGCCCCGGCCACTCCGCGGGGATCGCGTCGAGCCGCACCAGCCCCTCGCGCCTCAGCGCGCCGCCGATCGCGGCGGCATCGGCAACGCTGACCTCCTCCGCCAGCGGTCGCCACAGACACGTGTAGGCATTGGCGAACGAGGCGGTGCCGCGTCCGGGGCCGGAAACCAGCGCCAGCGCCAGCTCCGGCCGTCCGCCGCGATGGACCGCGAGGAAACGTGGCCGCTCGCCTGGCGCCAGCCCCGCCTCCAGCATCGTCCGCCACCACGTGGCGCCGAGGAACACGCTCTCGCGCGCGCCCGCCGCGACCAACGGGGCGAGCGCCGGCCAGTCATCGTATTCCTCGACGCCGGCCCGCGTGCGCCCGCTCACCACCTTGCCCGCAGCCAGTAGTAGAGCAGCCCCACCGCCTCGTGGATCTCGAGCCCGGAGCGGGCCAGGGCGTAGGGGTCCGGGATCAGCGCCGCGAGGAGGTGGCGCGGCAGGACAGCGAGCCGCACCGGGGCGGCCGTCGCCACGATCCCGGCGTGGCGGAACGCGATGATGGCGCGCGGCATGTGGCCGGCATCGGTGACCAGGAAGATAGAGTGGATTCCGGCCGCAAGCAGCAGCGGCGCCGACAACGCCGCGTTCTGCCAGGTACTCTTCGAGCGGTTCTCGACCCAGCGCGCCGGGAGGCCGAAGCTCGCCTTCAGTTCCCGCGCCATCAGCGCGCCGACGGGCGGCGTGCCCGGCAGCACCACGCCGCCGGTGACCAGGATCGGCAGGCCGGTTCGCCGCGCCAGGCGGGCACCCGCTTCGACCCGCTGCAGCGTGACAGGGCCCACGCTCGCCGCCGGTTCCAGCGCGCCGGGCGCGCTCGCCCGCACCTCGGCGCTGAGGATCACGATGGCGCGTGGCGGGTCCTGGGCCGGCGGCTTGAGCCGCAGCCCGCTCTGCAGCGCGATCTCCATGAGCGTCGGCACGATCGGCACCGCCATGATCAGCACCAGCACCAGTGCCGCGCGCCCGAGCCAGCGGACCGCCCGCCTCGCGCGCCGCGGCCAGGGCAGCACCACGGCGGCGATCCCGCCGATCAGCAGGTTTCCGGGTGGCAGTAGCAGCGCGGCAGGGAGCGGACCAAGCGACACGCGATCATCCTCGACCGCCGCAACGTGCCCGATGCGCGCCGGCCGCGATAGGGGAAACGGCCGCGCAGCCCGCGGTGGGCGTTGACACGAAAAGGTCCGCGCCGCAGTGGCAGGCTATGGCAACGGTCACGGTGTCGCGGATCGAGCCGGCCGACGCTGCGGCGTGGGAAGCGCTGGGGCGGCGCTGGCGTGCGCTCGAGCCCCTGGCCGGAGCTTCCTTCTTCACCTCCTGGACCTGGGTCGGCTGCCTCGCGGCGGAACGCTTCGACGACCCGTTGCTGGTCGCCGCCGAATCCGCGGGCGAGACCGTGGCGCTCGCCCTGTTCAACCGCCGCCGCCGCTGGTTCGGCCGCGCGCGCCTGTGGCTGCACGAGGCCGGGCGCCAAGCGCTCGACACGCCGTTCGTCGAGCACAACGGCGTGCTCGCCCGCGAGCCCGGGCTGATCGGCGACTGCCTGCGCGCCGCGCTCCGCCATGGCAATGTCGCGCTGAGCGGGGTCGAGGAACCGACGCTGGTGGCCGCGCGCGCCGTGGGGAAGACCTGGCGGCGGGAAAATCCGCGCCCGGCACCCTGGCTCGATCTCGGCCGCGTGCGGGAGGCGGGCGGGGTGCTGCCGCTGCTGTCCGCCAACGCGCGCCAGCAGCTCCGCCGCGCGCGCCGCGCGCTGGAGGCCACAGGGCCGCTCGTCCTTGCCCGCGCCGCGGACGAGAACGAGGCGATCGCCTACCTGCGCGAGATGGCCGTGCTGCATCAGGCTTCCTGGCGCGCGCGCGGGCATTCCGGTGCCTTCAGCGAACCGTTCTTCGCCCGCTTCCACGAGGCCCTGCTGGGCCGCGCGATGCCGCGCGGCGAGGCCGAGTTACTGCGAGTCACCGCCGGGCAGCGGCTCCTCGGCCTGCTGTACAATTTTGTCCATGACGGTCGGGTGATGGCCTACCAGTCGGGTTTCGCCGGTGCCCAGGCCGGGCGCAGCATCGGCCAGATCTGCCACTGGCTGGCGATCGACGACCATGCCGCCGCCGGGCGGAGCGTCTACGATTTCCTGGCCGGGGAGGCGCGATACAAGTCGCGTTTCGCGAGCGCCCAGGCAGAAATGCACTGGCTCGACCTCGAGCGATGACATCTTGCCTGATGCGGCGAATCGAAACGATGGATTAACGGTGGCGGTGGATAACGGTCCGGCCCCTCTCGTCGGAGTCGCTCCATGGATGCCGTGCCTGCCGCCAGCAGCTTCCAGCCGCTCGCCGCTCCCGCCAGCCATGGCGCGGTGCAGGAGGCTTGGCGCCGCGAGATCTGGGATGAGGAGCGCGACCGGCTGCCTCCCAGTACCGCCTACCCGATCATCCTACTGCTCTCGGTCGGTGCCTGGGCACTGATCGCCACCGTGGGGCTCTGGCTCTACGGCGTCCTCGGCTGACCTTTTCGTCTCGTGCATTGGGGGCTATGGCGGGGCCGACCGCCACGCCCGGAGGCACGAGATGGCCGACCAGCCCCAGACGACCCGACCCGAGACGATCGAGACCCTGCTCGCCCGCGGCCACGCCAAGGCGCCCGCGATCGGGGCTACCCACGAACCCAGCACCGCGCCCCGCTCGCCGCTGACCTATGCCGCGCTGCGCAAGCTGGCCGGATCCACCGTCGCCAGCCTCAACGCGATGGGCATCGGCCGCGGCGACCGCGTGGCGCTCGTGCTGCCCAACGGGCCGGAAGCCGCCTCCACCTTCGTCACCGTTGCCTGCGGGGCCACTACCGCGCCGCTCAACCCCGCCTATCGCGCGGACGAGTTCGCGTTCTACCTCGACGATCTCGGCGCCAAGGCACTGCTGGTGGCACGCGGCGTGGACAGCCCGGCCCGCGCGGTTGCCGCTGAGCGTGGTATCCCCGTCGTCGAGGTCGTACCCGGCGAGGAAGCCGGCAGTTTCACGCTGGCGCCGGAGAAGCCGCTCGCCGGCAGCCCCGCGCGCGCGGGCATGGCGGGGCCGGACGACATCGCGCTCGTGCTGCACACCTCCGGCACCACGGCGCGGCCCAAGATCGTGCCGCTCAGCCACCGCAATGTCGCGGCCTCGGCCACGCATATCGGCGCGTCGCTGGCGCTCACGCCGGACGACGCCTGCCTCAACATCATGCCCCTGTTCCACATCCACGGGCTGATCGCGGCGGTGCTGTCCTCGCTCGGCGCCGGCGCCTCCGTGGTGTGTTCGCCCGGGTTCAACGCATTCCGCTTCTTCGCCTGGTTCAACGCCACGCGGCCATCCTGGTACACGGCGGTGCCGACCATGCACCAGGCGATCCTGCCGCTCGCCGGGCGCAACCGGGAGACGATCTCGTCTGGCCGGCTGCGGCTGATCCGCTCCTCGTCGTCCTCGCTGCCGCCGCAGGTGATGGAGGAACTGGAGCGCACCTTCGGCGTGCCGGTGATCGAGGCCTACGGCATGACGGAGGCCGCCCACCAGATGGCCTCCAACCCGCTGCCGCCGCATGCGCGCTTCGCCGGTTCCGTGGGCCGCGCCGCGGGACCCGAGGTCGCGATCATGGACGACGAGGGCAACATCCTGCCGCCAGGCGAGCTCGGCGAGGTGGTAATCCGCGGTCCCAACGTCACCGCCGGCTACGACAACAACCCGGACGCCAACGCCAAGGCCTTCACCAATGGCTGGTTCCGCACCGGGGACCAGGGCACGCTCGACGAGCACGGCTACCTGCGCCTC
>JAJYFW010000226.1 GCA_021785335.1 Pseudomonadota bacterium | reverse complement strand
ACGCGGCGGCGATTTCCGTGGTGCTGTTCCTGATGATCCTGCTGGTGACGCTGATCCAGATCCGGCTGGGGCGCCATGGCACCTGAGCGCGAGAGGCAGCGGGTGCTGCGCTGGGTGTGGTTCGCGATCGCGCTCGTGCTCGCGTGCGTCTTTGCGTTTCCGCTGTGGTTCATGGTGACGTCCGCGTTCAAGGCTGAGTCCGAGATCATGGCGGTGCCGATCCACTGGCTGCCGCACCATTTCCAGGGGCTCGCGCAGTTCCGGCTGGCGTGGCGGCAATCGCCGGTAGGGCGCTATCTGCTGAACAGCTTCATCGTCGCCTCCGTGCAGGTGGCGGTCACGGTGTTCTTCGGGGCGCTGGCGGGGTTCGGGTTCGCCAAGTACCGGTTTCCGCTGCACCGGTTCCTGTTCTTTTTCGTGATCTCGACGATGATGATTCCGTTCCAGATCCTCATCATCCCGCTGTTCATGGAGGTGCACGCGCTGGGCTGGGGCAACAGCTATGCGGGGTTGATCGTGCCGGGGATGATGAACGCGTTCGGCGTGTTCATGATGCGCCAGTATGCCGCCGACCTGCCGAACGAGCTGCTGGAGGCGGGGCGCGTGGACGGCGCGGGGGAGTTCCATATGTTCCTGCGCATCGTGCTGCCGCTGCTGGCGCCGGCTCTGACGAGCCTCGGCATCCTGGTTTTCATCTGGAGCTGGGGCGCGTTCCTGTGGCCGCTGGTGGTGGTGCAGGACCGGCACTTGCAGGTGCTGGCCGTGGGGCTCACGGATTTCAGCCAGTCCTATTCGCGCCCGCCCGAATGGGGGGCGGCGATGGCCGCCTCGACGCTGGCGACGCTGCCGATCGCGGTGCTGTTCGCGTTCTTCCAGAAATATTTCGTCCGCGGGCTGACCGCCGCCGCGGTGAAGGGGTAAGCGGCGCCGCGACGGCGACGGACATCAGCCGCGGCGCGACCGCAGTTTGCAGACGCGCAAGGGCAGCGTCGCGACGTCGAGGCGCAGGCATTGGTTGCCGACCCGCAGCCCGTAGCTCGACAGGATCCGCGCGGCCGCCGCGGGCGTCGTTCCCGTATCGACCGAGTAGAGGTTGCGGTGCCGGGCCCAGGCGAGGTCCCGCTCGATCTGCTTGGTGAGCGCGTTGCCTCGGCCGGCGGAAAGATCGATACTTCCATCGGCGCCGACGTAGCGAGCGTCGGCGGGCAGGCTCGGCGCGATGAAGAGTGTCGGCCGGGCGGTGAGGAAGACGAGAGCCTGATGGCCGAGCGCCAGCGGGCGCGGGGCGAAGGCCGCCCAGACCGGCTGCCATGGCACATGGCCCCAGTCGGGGACGAGCGCGGTTTCCCAATTGAACACCGCGACGAGCAAGAGCGCTGCGACCCGGACCCGGTTTGACGGCAAGGCCATGACGAGAGCGAGGATCACGGCGCCGCAGAGGATGGACAGGGCAACGGCATAGCGCCCGATGTCGAAGACGAACATCCAGACGAGGTAATCGATCGTGAAGGCGAGGAGCAGACCGGTCGCGGGCTCACGCAGGCGAGCGGCACCCCAGCGGCGGAACACGGCGAGCGCCGCCAGGAACAATGTGATGCCGCCCACCACGACGACCCAGCGCGCGTCGGCGAAGATCACGTCCGACGCTGGCGGTGCAAGACCGCGGCGAGAGACACCGAGCCATGCGGGCAAGCCGCCCCAGGGACGTATCCAATCGAGGGGATAGCGCCAGATATCGATCGCGGTATGCGGCGTGAACCGCGCGTCGTGAAAGTCGGTTGGCGGGTAATCCGGAGAGCGGAAGATACGGTTGAAGAACGGGAAGATCGGATTGGCGAAGCGGTGCCAGAGCGCGAGGTCCCACGGCAGGCCGATCGCCGCATAGCCGAGCACCGCCGCGCCGGCACTGGCGAGAAGCCAGGCGAGGCGCCGGCGCACGGGCTCCGAGCCCGCGACCGCGAAGCCGGCGACGCCGAAGACAAAGAACGCGTTGGTGAGCTTCAAGGCGGTGGCGGCGCCGAGGAGGGCGCCGGCCAGAGCGCCGGACGCCGTCCACCCGAGCCACCGGTCGCGGGCGAGCAGGAGCGCATACGCCGCAAGCACCGGGATCGCGGTGACGAGGTCGATGAAGGTCGTCCCGGCTTCGGAAAGAGCCATCGGCGCGATCAGGCAGAGGATGAAGCCGAGCAGGCTCAGCGGAAGTTGCCAGACATCGCCGGCAGGGGCCGCGAGAATTACGCACAGAAGCCCGCCCAGCATGAAGGCCAGGCTCTGCACCACCGCGACGGCAACGGCGAATTCGATCGGGCCGAGATGACGCAGGGCCCAGAACTGGGCCTGCAGCACGTCGGGGGTTCAGGTAGCTGACGACGCCCGCCGGCGCGACGCTGTTCCAGAAGCGTCCGGTGGCGAGAAGAAGCGGAATACCTATGTGGTAGTTACGCTGATCCCAGTTGAAATCCTGTCCGCGCGAAATCGCATACAGGATGGTTATGGTCAGCGACAGGAATGCAATCACGAGCGAAGCAGCCGTGACTCGCTGACGGGCGGCAGTCAACAGGATGCTCCTTTCGCGGTCGGCGCGTTGCCGCTGGGAAGGCGAATCCACTTCGTCTTGTTCGAACGCTAACGTGACTTCCGGTAAGCCGGAAGGGGAAGTGTGGGTGCGCGGGCGGGGCTTGCGCTAGAGCGACGCGATCGGGCGGTCGTGCTCGTTGAAGACGCGCTCTTCGGCTGGCGACCAGTTGAGGCCGACGCGCTCGCCGACCGCGAGTTTTGGCACCGCCGCGGGCCCGACGCTGGCGCCGCGGACGACCAGTTGCGCGCCGCCGCCGAGATCGACCAGCAGTTCCACGACGGCGCCGAGATAGGTGGTCAGCGCCACCGTGCCGGCGACGCGCGTCCCGGCGCCGTCGGGCGGGCCGGGATGGATGGTCTCGGGGCGGATGCTGAGCGTGACCGACGGCGCTTCCGGATATTGGTTGGCGAGCGCGATCGCGGCACCGCCCTCGAGCGCCAGGTGCGAGGCGGGCCCGAGCCGCCCGCCGAGGAGGTTGCTCTGGCCGATGAAGCGGGCGACGAAGGGGGTCGCCGGGCGCTCGTAGAGATCCTCCTGCCGGCCAATCTGCTCGACACGCCCGGCGCGCATGACGACGAGGCGGTCGGCCATCGCCATCGCCTCCGCCTGGTCGTGGGTGACCATCAGCGTGGTGATGCCGCGCGCCTGCTGCAGCATGCGGATCTCGCGCGCCACGTCCTGGCGCAGCGCGGCATCGAGGTTGGAGAGCGGCTCGTCGAGCAGCAGAAGCTTCGGGTGGATGGCGAGCGCGCGGGCGAGCGCCACACGCTGCTGCTGGCCGCCGGAGAGGTGCCGCGGCAGGCGCTGCGCGAAGGCCTCGAGCTTCACCAGGCGAAGCATCTCGCTCACGCGTTCGGCGCGGGCCCCTTCCGGCATGCGGCGCATCTCGAGGCCGAAGGCAACATTGCGTTCGACCGAGAGGTGCGGGAACAGGGCGTAGCTCTGGAACACCACGCCCATGTCGCGCTGGTGCGGGGGCAGGGCCGCGACACTCTGGCCGTTGACGCGGATGTCGCCGGCGGTTGCGGCGATGAAACCCGCGATCATCCGCAGCGTGGTGGTCTTGCCGCAGCCGGAGGGACCGAGCAGCGCGATCATTTCGCCGGGGGCGACGTCGAGCGACAGGTCGTCCACAGCGGCCATGGTTCCGTAGAGCTTGCGCAGGCCGGTGAGGGCAAGCGACGCGGCTTCGTCGGCACCGCTCATGCGGCTGCCGGCGCGGGCGCTTCGGGAGGCCGCGGTGCCAGATCTTTCATTGCCGCGATGCTCCAACGAGTTCCGGCCCGGGTCAAGGCTGCGCGTCGGCACCGGTTGCGGGGCGTGCGCTTGCGGGGCGACGGCGGCGCCGATACTGTCCGCGCGCGCCGCGGCGCGCCGGCACGACGTGAACGAAGCCGGAGGGGGGCTGACTGTTGGAGCGGACGGTGGATGCAGCGCGGGACGGCGAGGTCCGCGCCTGGCGATCGGCGGTGTCCGACCGGGGCAGCCGGCTCGCCGGCGTGGGGTTCTGGCTGCTGTTCGCGGGCGGGCTGGTGCTGATCTTCCTGCCGCTGGTGCTCACCGTCTATCTCAGCTTCTTCGACGAGAAGCTGATCATCTTTCCGCCGCACGCCTACACGACGCAGTGGTACAGCGAGGTGATCCCGCATTTCGCCTCGCCCCTGCTGACCACGTTCGAGGTGGCGGCGATCGCGGTGCCGGGAAGCCTGCTGCTCGGCGTGCCGGCGGGGCTGGCGCTGGTACGCAGCGAGTTCCGCGGCAAGGGGGCGATTGCGACCTTGCTGCTCGCGCCGCTGACGGTGCCGCTGATCGCGGTGGGGCTCGCGGTCTATCTGTTCTCGGTGAGCGTGGAGGAAGTGACGGGCGCGCCGCTGGCGGGTTCGTTCTACGTGCTGGTGGCGGGGCACCTGATGGTCACCACGCCGTGGGTGGTGCGCCTCGTGGTGGCGAGCCTGGTGGGCTACGACCGATCCGCGGAGGAGGCGGCGGCGAGCCTGGGCGCGCGGCCCTTCACCGTGTT
>JAJYFW010000225.1 GCA_021785335.1 Pseudomonadota bacterium | reverse complement strand
GGCCCGTTCCCCGCCGACACCATGTTCACGCCGGCGGCGCGCCGGGGCTACGACGTGGCGCTCGGCATGTATCACGACCAGGTGCTGACGCCGATCAAGACGCTCGACATGCACGGCGGCGTGAACGTGACGCTCGGCCTGCCGATCGTGCGCACCTCGCCCGACCACGGCACGGCGCTCGACATCGCCGGAAAGGGCATCGCCGACCCCGGCAGCCTGGTCTCGGCGCTCGACCTCGCGGTGGACCTTGCGCGCCGGCGGGCGGCGGCGAAGATCCGCGCATGAAACCCCTCCGGCTCGGCGTGAACGTCGATCACGTGGCCACCGTGCGCAACGCGCGCGGCGGCGCCCACCCCAACCCGCTCGACGTCGCGCGCGCCGCGGTCGCGGCGGGGGCGGACGGCATCACCATCCACCTGCGCGAGGACCGGCGGCATATCCGCGACGCCGACGTGGCGGCGATGAAGGCGGGCATCACGGTGCCGCTCAACCTCGAGATGGCGGCGACGCCGGAGATGGTGGGCATCGCGCTCGCTACCCGTCCGCGCGCCGCCTGCATCGTGCCGGAACGCCGCGCGGAGGTGACGACGGAGGGCGGGCTCGACGTCGCGGGCCAGGCGGCCTCGCTCAAGCCGATGGTCGCTCAGCTTGCGGCGGCCGGCATCCGCGTCTCGCTGTTCGTCGATCCCGACCCCGCGCAGTTGCGCGCGAGCGCGGCGGTGGGCGCGGCGGTGGTGGAGCTGCACACCGGCGCCTATGCCGAGGGCAGGCCGGGCGAGCTGGAACGGCTGCGCGAGGGCGCGAGGCTGGCCGCCGCGCTGGGCCTTGAGGTGCACGCGGGGCACGGGCTGACCTACGACAATGTCGGCCCGGTCGCGGCGATCCCCGAGGTGGTGGAGCTGAACATCGGCCACTTCCTGATCGGCCAGGCGATCACGGACGGGATCGCGCCGGTGGTGGCGCACATGAAGGCGCTGATGGCGGCGGCGAGAAGGTAAGGACGCGGCGCCCGCTTAACCTCTGGGATGCGTCTTCCGCCAGACCTCGAGCAGCGCCGCCTCGTCGACCGCGGTGTATCGTTGCGTGGTCGAAAGGCTGGCGTGGCCGAGCAGTTCCTGGATCGAGCGCAGGTCGGCGCCGCCCGCCAGCAGGTGCGTCGCGAAGCTGTGGCGCAGCGCGTGCGGGGTCGCGTGCTCCGGCAGGCCGGCGAGGCGGCGATGCTCGCGCAGCGCGCGCTGCGCGACACCGGGGTTCAGGCGCCCGCCGCGCGCGCCGACGAACAGCGGCGCGTCGGGCGTGGGCGCGGGATGCACGGCAAGCCAGGCCGCGAGCGCCGCGCGCACCGCCGGCAGCACGGGGACGAGGCGTTCCTTGCCGCCCTTGCCGGTGACGCGCAGCACGTCGGACGACGCGGCGCGGACGTCGAGCGACAGTGCCTCGGAGATGCGCAGGCCGCAGCCGTAGAGCAGGGTGAACAGCGCCGCATCGCGGATCGCGTCCGCCTCGGTCGTGCCCTCGGCGTCCGGCGGTGTCAGGGCGCGGGGCAGCGGCTTCTTCGCGCGCGGCGTGGAGACGAGGCGAAGCTGCTCGTTGGCGACGCCATGGCGGCGGGCGAGGAAACGGAAGAAGCCGCGGACGGCCGCAAGCTGGCGCGCGCGGGTCGCGCCACCCCGCCCCCTGGCCACGCCATGGGCGAGCCAGGCGCGGAAATCGGCGGCGGCGAGGGAGGCGAGCGCGGCGCGGTCCGGCTCGGCGCCGAGATGGCCCGCCATGAAGCGCAGGAAGTCGCCGAGGGTTTCGGCGTAGGACCTGACCGTGGCGGGGGACGCGCGGCGTTCCGCGCGCAGCCACGTGAGCCAGGCCTCGAGCTCCGTCACCCCAGCCCCATCACGCCAGCCCCATCATGCAAGCCAGGCGGCGGCGACGGCGCGGCCGAGGAAGCCGAGCACGCCGGTGACATGCGATGCGTCGAGCAGGTCGGCGTGGCGGGTGGCGAGTGCCAGCATCGCCGGCGCCGCGACGCCGGGAACCAGCACCAGCGCGTCGTAAAAGGCGAGCGCCGCCGCCTCGCCGTGCACCGCGGGGTCCTGGCGGGCGGCGCCGATCGCGACGCTGCGCGCGCCGAGGCGGCGTTCCACCTCGCCCGCGGGCAGGCGGCGCGTGCCGGGAAGCTCCTCCTCCACGCACAGTGACGCGGCATCCACGCCGAGCAAGGGCGGGAACAGCTCCGAGACGCAGGCGGGGACGGAGGCGGCGGTGAACAGGGCGAGCACCGCCTCCTGCACGCGTCCGGCCAGCGCGGCGGTGGTGCGGCCGGCGGCAACGACGCTCGCGGCATCGCGCCTCGCGACGGCGACCATGGCGGCGAGATGGTCGGCCACACCCTCGCCATGGCGGCGCAGCGGCGGGGTGAGCGCGGCATAGAGCGCCGGGCGCGCGGCGAGGAAGCCGGGATGCGCGCGCAGATAGGCCGCGACCGATTCCGCGGCCTCGTCCTCCGGCAGCGGCACCGTGTCAGGCAATGGCCGAACCCTCACGCAATGGTCTGCCCCGTCCTGGCCCAGTCCGCGAGGAAGGCGGCGAGCCCCTTGTCGGTGAGCGGGTGCTGGTAGAGCGCGCGCAGCACCGCGGGCGGCAGGGTCGCGACATGGGCGCCGAGCTTCGCCGCGGCGATCACGTGCAGCGGCCCGCGCACGGAGGCGACCAGCACCTCGGTCCTGAGCGCGGGGTAGTTGCGATAGATCGCGACGATGTCGGCGATCAGCGCCATGCCGTCATGGCCGATGTCGTCGAGGCGGCCGACGAAGGGCGAGACGAAGGTCGCGCCCGCCTTGGCGGCGAGCAGCGCCTGTCCGGCGGAGAAGCAGAGCGTGACGTTGGTCATCACGCCCTCGCCGGAGAGCGTCTTGCAGGCGCGCAGCCCCGCCGGCGTGAGCGGCAGCTTGACGGTGACGTTGTGGGCGATGGCGCGCAGCACCCGCGCCTCGCGGATCATGCCGTCGTAGTCGGTGGCCGCCACCTCGGCGCTGACCGGGCCGTGGACGACGGCGCAGATCTCGGCGATCACGTCCTGGATGCGCCGGCCGGACTTGGCGATGAGGGACGGGTTCGTGGTGACGCCGTCGAGCAGGCCGGTCGCGGCGAGTTCCGCGATCTCCTGGGTGTCGGCGGTATCGACGAAGAATTTCATGCGCTCTTCCTGATGGGGCCTGGTTGCGGCAGACGATAGCGCATGTCCCCGCGCCGCGTGAGTGTGCTGCTGCCGTACCCGTTCGCGGGGCCGCTCGACTACGCGCTGCCAGCGGAGCTGCTCCCCGAAGGCGCCGAGGCGGCGCCGGGCGCCCTCGTCGTCGTGCCGCTGGGCAGCCGCGCCGTGGTGGGCGTGGTGTGGGACGCGGAGCCCGACCCCGCCCTGCCCGCGCGCAAGCTGCGGCCCGTCGCCGAGGTGCTGGCATGGCCGCGGATGCGCCCCGACCTGCGGCGGCTGGTGGACTGGATCGCCGGCTACACGCTGGCGCCGGCGGGCGAGGTGCTGGCGATGGTGCTGCGGCCCTTCGTGCTCGAGCCCGAGGCGCCGGTGCGGGGCTGGGCGCTCGGCGAGGGCACCGCGAGGCCGAGCGAGGCGCGGGCGAAGGTGCTGGCGGCGCTGGCCGGGGGGCCGGTCGCGGCGCGCGACCTCGGGGGCGTTGCCTCCGCCGCGGTCATCCGGGGCCTCGCGGAGGCGGGCGCGATCCTGCCCGTGGAGCTGCCGCCGCCCGCCCCGAAGCTGCCGGACCCCGGCTATCCCGGCCCGATGCTCTCCGAGGTCCAGCGCGCGGCGGCCGACTCGCTCGCGGGCGAGGGGTTTTCCGTGACGCTGCTCGACGGCGTGACCGGCTCCGGCAAGACCGAGGTCTATTTCGAGGCGATCGCGGCGGCGCTGCGGCGCAACCGCCAGGCGCTGGTGCTGTTGCCGGAGATCGCGCTCTCGGCGCAGTGGCTGGATCGGTTCGAGCGGCGCTTCGGCGTGCCGCCGGCGCTGTGGCACTCCGAACTCGGCAGCAAGCGACGCCGCGAGACCTGGCGGCGCGTGGAGCGGGGCGAGGCGCCGGTGGTGGTGGGCGCGCGCTCGGCGCTGTTCCTGCCGTTCCCCGAACTCGGGCTCGTCGTGGTCGACGAGGAGCACGAGACGGCGTTCAAGCAGGAGGAGGGCGTGATCTACCACGCGCGCGACATGGCGATCGTGCGCGCGCGGCTGTGCGGGGCGCCTGCGGTGCTGGTCTCGGCGACGCCGAGCCTGGAGACGGTGCACAACGTCCAGAGCGGGCGCTACGGGCGGGTTTCGCTGCCGTCACGGCACGGTGGCGCGGTGATGCCGGAGGTCGCCGCGATCGACCTGCGCGCGACGCCGCCGGAGCGGGGAAAGTTCCTCGCCCCACCGCTGATCGAGGCGGTCTCGGGGACGCTCGCGCGCGGCGAGCAGGCGATGCTGTTCCTGAACCGCAGGGGCTACGCGCCGCTGACGCTGTGCCGGCATTGCGGACACCGCTTCGCCTGCCCGAATTGCACGGCCTGGCTGGTGGAGCATCGCGCGCGCGGCGTGCTGCAATGCCACCATTGCGG
>JAJYFW010000224.1 GCA_021785335.1 Pseudomonadota bacterium | reverse complement strand
ATGTCATCAATTTCGCCCACGGCAATTTCCTCGCGCTCGGCGGCTACCTCGCCTACGTCCTCATTCCGTATATCGGCTTCTGGCCCTCCCTCCTCGTCGCACCGCTGCTTACCGCCGTGATCGGCTACCTCATCGAGGTCACGATGATCAGCCGCATCTACGGCCGCGACCCGATCTACTCGCTGTTGCTCACCTTCGGCCTCGCCTTCATGATCCAAGACGCGTGCCGCTACATCTGGGGCGTGAACGGCCTGCCGCTCACCGTGCCGAACAACATCTCCCAGCCGCTGAGCCAGACCTATTTCTTCCTCAACGCCTACCGCCTGTTCCTGGTCGGCATCGTCGCCGTCGCCGTGCTCGGCCTGTTCGCCTTCCTGCGCTACAGCCGCATGGGCATGCGCATCCGCGCCGGCATCCTCGACCTCGACACGGTCTCGGCGCTGGGCATCAACGTGCGCCGCCTGCGCTCGCTCAACTTCGCCTTCGGCATCTTCCTCGCCGGCCTCGCGGGCGTGCTCGCCGGCGGGCAGATCGGCCTCAACCCCAACATGGGCGACAGCCTGCTGCTGCCGAGCTTCGTCGCCATCATCGTGGGCGGCATGGGCAGCCTGGTTGGCACGCTGCTCGGCGGGCTCACCATCGGCGTCGCGGCGGCGCTGACCGCCGTCGTCTGGCCCGCCGCCTCCGACGTCGTCGTCTACATCATCATGGCCGTCGTGCTGCTGGTGCGCCCACGAGGCTTCCTCGGCGAGGAGGGCATGCAATGAGCGCCACCGTGATGAGCGCCCCGGCCGCCCAGCCACTCGACCGGCATCGCCTGCTGATCCTCGGCCTGGTCTGGGCCATCCTCCTGCTCTGCCCGTTCTGGATTCCCTTCATCGGCGGCTACACCTCGCTCGGCACCCGCATCCTGGTTCTGGGCCTCGCCGCGATGTCGCTCAACTTCCTGATCGGCTTCACCGGCATCGTCAGCTTCGGCCACGCCGCCTATTTCGGCCTCGGCGTCTATGGCTGCGGCCTGATCCTGCGCTACGTCACCGCCTCCACCCCGCTCGGCCTCATTGCCGGCATGCTGCTCGGCGGCCTCGCCGGCACCATCATCGGGGCGCTCATCAACAAGCGCCGGGGCATCTACTTCGCCATGGTCACCATCGCCTTCCAGCAGATCTTCTACTTCATCGCTTACAAGTGGAACGGGCTCACCGGCGGGTTCGACGGGCTGCGCGGCTTCACCCGCGCCAACATCGATCTCGGCTTCGCCAACCTCGACATCATCAAGAACGACTACGTCTTTTACTACTTCGTGCTGTTCGTCTTCGCGATCGTGGCCGGCGCCATGGGCCTCATCCTGCGTTCGCCCTTCGGACGCACCCTGCTCGCCATCCGCGAGAACGAGCGCCGCGCCCGCTTCCTCGGCATCAACATCGAGCGCCACATCTGGCTAGCCTTCACCATCTCCGCCTTCTTCATCGCCATCGCCGGCGGGCTCTACGCGCTGCTCAACAACTTCGCCGACCCGTCCTCGCTCTACACGGACCTCTCGGGCGAATTGGTGATCATGTGCGTGCTCGGCGGCATCCGCGTCTTCTGGGGCCCGCTGCTCGGCGCCGCGGTCTATGTCGTGCTGCAGGACTGGATCTCCTCGCACACCGTGAACTGGATGTTCTTCGTCGGCCTCATCTTCGTGGTCGTCGTGATGTTCTTCCCCCGCGGCCTGCTCGGCATCATCCGCCGCCGCAGCGAAGCATGAACGACACCCTCACCCCGAGTGCCACGCATGACCGATATCCCTCCGCACGAGCGCCAGGCATGAGCGACACCCCGATGCTCGAGGTCCGCAACGTCACCAAGGCGTTCGGCAGCCTCATCGCGGTGCGCGAGGTCTCGCTCACCGTCCAGCGCGGCGAGTTGCGCGCCATCATCGGCCCCAACGGCGCCGGCAAGACCACGTTCTTCAACCTGATCTCCGGCTTCTTCCCGCCGACCAGGGGCCAGATCGTGTTCGACGGCCAGGACGTGACCAACCTCGCCGTTCCGGAGCGCGTGAAGAAGGGCATGGCCCGCACCTTCCAGATCACCGAGGTCTTCCCCGAGCTCACGGTGCACGAGAATGTGCGCATCGCGGTCGAGGTCGCCTCCGGCTTCGCGCTGCGCCCCCGCCTCTCGGGCCCGGAGCGCGCCGGCGTCAACCGCGCGCTCGGCGAGCTCCTGGAGCGGACCCGCATCACCGACAAGGCCAGCCGCCTGGTCGGCGAACTCGCCCACGGCGACCAGCGCATCGTCGAGATCGCCATGGCGCTGGCGCTGAAGCCCCGCCTGCTGCTGCTCGACGAGCCCACCGCCGGCATGGGCGAGCAGGAAACCTTCGAGATCGCGGGCCTGATCCGCCGCCTGCACCGCGACGAGAACTACAGCATCGTGCTGGTCGAGCACGACATGCGCCTCGTCTTCCACCTCGCCGACCGCATCACGGTGCTCGCCGAGGGCGCGCTCCTGGCCGACGGCACGCCGTCCGACATCGCCGCCAACCCCGACGTGCAGGCGGCCTATCTGGGGCACGCAGCATGAGCGCGATCGAGATCGAGGGCCTGCACACCTACTACGGCAAGAGCCACATCCTGCACGGCGTCTCGCTCACCGTCGCGGAGGGCAAGCTCACGACGCTGCTCGGCCGCAACGGCGCCGGCAAGACGACCACGATGCGCAGCGTGATGAACCTCACGCCGCCGCGCGAGGGCCATGTCCGCGTCTTCGGCAAGGAAACGACGCGCTGGCCCACCTTCCGCATCGCCGCCCACGGCGTCGGCTACGTGCCGGAGGGGCGGCGCATCTTCCCCAACCTCTCGGTCGAGGAAAACCTCAAGGTTCCTCTGGAACGCCCGGGACCCTGGACCATCCAGCGCGTCTTTGAGCTGTTCCCGCGCCTGGAGGAGCGCAAGATGAACCGCGGCCGCCAGCTTTCCGGCGGCGAGCAGGAAATGCTCTCGATCGCCCGCGCCCTGCTGCTCAACCCGCGTGTGCTGATCCTCGACGAACCGTCGCAGGGCCTTGCCCCGCTCATCGTGCGCGAGGTGTTCCGCATCGTCTCGCAGATGCGCGACGAGGGCATCTCGGTCCTCCTCGTCGAGCAGAACGTGCGCATGTCGCTCGAGGTCGCGGACCACGCCTACGTGCTCGACGACGGCGCCATCGTCTACGACGGCCCCGCCGCGGAACTCGCCGCGGACGAGGAGCGCATCCAGTCCCTCGCCGGCGCCACTGCGGAAGAGTGGGAGGAAGCCCCGGCGCATTAGCGCCGGGCGCGGCTTCAGCCTCCGGGCGCCCGCGGCCTGACCTCTTTCCATTCGCGGAACCACGCGACGAACCGCCCGATCCCATCCGCCAGCGGCGTCGAGGGCGCGAACCCCGTAAGCGCCGCGATCGCGCTCACATCCGCCCGCGTCTCGACCACATCGGCCGCCGGCCGCGGCGCGTCGACGACCACCGCGCGCCTGCCCAGGCCCTGTTCCAGAAACGCAACGAGATCGGCCACGCTCTCGCTCCGGTTGTTGCCGATGTTCATCAACCGTATCGGCGGCGCCCCGGAAGGCGGCCGGTCGAGGCAGCCCAGCACCCCAGCCACGATATCGTCGATATAGGTGAAGTCGCGCCGCAACCGCCCGCCGTCGTAGACGGTGATCGCCCGCCCCGCCAGGATCGCCTCGGCAAAACTGAAATAGGCCATGTCCGGCCGCCCCCAGGGCCCGTATACGGTGAAGAACCGCAACCCGGTCTGCGGGATGGCGTAGAGATGCGCATAGGCATAGCTCATCATCTCGTCCGCCCGCTTGGTCGCGGCGTAGAGCGAGAGCGGCGTATCCACGCGGTCCGTCTCCGCGAACGGCGGCGCATTACCGCCATAGACGGACGACGACGACGCATACACGAGATGCCGCAGCCCCGGGAGCGCGCGCGCCAGCTCCAGGATCGCGAGATGCCCGATCAGGTTCGATGCCGCATAGTCGAACGGCGCCGTCATGGAATGCCGCACCCCAGCCTGCGCCGCGAGGTGCACGATCCCGTCCAGCGACGGCTCCGCCAGCGCCGCCACCGCCTCGCGCGCGGCGATATCCACGCGCCGGAAGCGGAACCGCTTGTGCTGCAGCCGTTCGAGCCGCGCCAGCTTCAGCGCCGGATCGTAATAGTCGTTGATGTTGTCGATCCCGAGCACGTCCTCACCGCGCTCCAGCAGTGCGCGCGCGACATGAAACCCGATGAAGCCCGCGGCCCCGGTCACGAGAATGGTCACAACCGGCCTCTATCCCGCCGCAACCCCGCGCCGCAAGCCGCCCCAAGGCCGCCCCCCAAGCCGCCAATCCCCCCCGCCTGACCAATCCGTCACAAACCGAGGCTTGTTCCGGCAAAATCCAGGCCGATAACAGAAGCACCCGTAACCGAGGGGATTTCAGCCATGGACGCCTCCCTGCCGCCGAACCGCCTGCCGCGCGGCCCGTGGAAGCCCGCGAACTGCGACCGCGTCGCCCTGGTGCTGCAGGGCGGCGGCGCGCTCGGCGCCTACCAGGCCGGCGTCTACCAGGCGCTGCACGAGGCAGGGCTGGAGCCGGACTGGGTCACCGGG
>JAJYFW010000223.1 GCA_021785335.1 Pseudomonadota bacterium | reverse complement strand
TGTCTCGCGCGCGGCGCTTTACCGCTACGAGAAGGGCGAGGTCATCAAGCTGGACACCATCCAGCGACTCGCGGAGCTGCTGAAGATCTCGCCGCTCTCCCTGCTCGGCATCGGCGTCGAGTACTATGCGCGCCCGGTCGGCTATTTCGAACGGCTGCGCCAGTCGGAGGAGACGGCCGACCAGATCCTCCAGATTGCGGAGCCGATCTCCTACCTCACCACCACGGACCGGTTCGACCAGGCGCTCGCCGCCGCCTTCGAGGAGGCGGCCGCCCAGGCCACCAGCGAGCGCGGCGCCCTCATCGCCGCCGGCGAGCAGATCCTCGGCATCCTCGCCGCGAGGAAGCGCCTCTACGGCCAGCGCCGCCCGTCCATCATCTGCATGATGTCGGCGGGGCGCATCCGCTCCTTCCTCGAACTCGGAGTGGCCGGCGCGCTGCCACTCTCGGACCGGCTGCGCCGCCAGTGCCGCGACGTCGCCGCGGCGGAGGTTGAGCACATCGCTGCCCTCATGGAAGCCGAGCCGATGGGCCTGCAATTCGGCATCCTCTCCAACGTCGAGCCGCCGGGACCGTTCAAGATCCTGCGCGCGCGCGACCGCGCCACGCTGGCGATCAACTCGCACCGCTGCGACAGCGGGCCCGGCCCGGCCCCTGGTGTGGCGATGCTGACCAGCGCGGACGAGGCTCTCGCGGCGCACCAGCGCGTCGCCGAGGGTCTGTGGCGCGAGGCGCTCAAGGGCGCGCAGGGCGCGGCGAAGCTGCGCGCACTCGTCCCCGCCTTCGCCTGATAGCAGCCAATCGCGACACGGGCTGGGCAGCGCTGCCCAGCCCCTCTATCGTCGGCGCATGACCGAACGCCTGTTCATGGCCGACGCCGAGCTGCGCCGGGCCAGCGCCACTGTGCTTGCCGCCTCGCCGGAGGGCATCGTCCTCGACCGCACCGTCTTCTACGCCCGCGGGGGCGGCCAGCCCGGCGATACCGGAAGGATCGTCTGGGCCGGCGGCGAGACGGTCATCGCGGACACGATCAAGGGTGCCGATGGGAAAACTGGGGGCGAGACCATCATCCACCTCCCCGCTCCGGGCTCGGCCCTCCCGGCGGTGGGCACGACGGTGGACGCGGTGCTCGACTGGGACCGCCGCTTCGCCCACATGCGCATGCACACCGCGATGCACCTGCTCTGCGCCGCCATCCCCGGCGCCGCGGTCACCGGTGGCGCGGTCGGCGCGGACCGCTCCCGCCTCGATTTCGACCTGCCCGACCCGCCGGCGAAGGAGGCGATCGAGGAACGCCTCAACACGCTGATCGCCGGCGACCATCCTGTCAGCATCGAATGGGTGGACGAGAGCGTGCTCGACACCAATCCAGGCCTCGTCCGCACGCTCTCCGTGAAGCCTCCGCGCGGCACGGGTCGCCTGCGGCTCGTGCGCATCGGCGCCGGCGAGAAGCCCGTCGACCTGCAGCCCTGCGGCGGCACGCATGTCGCGCGCACCGGCCTCATTGGCCGCGTCAACGTGCTCAAGATCGAGAACAAGGGCCGCCAGAACCGCCGCATCGCCATCGCGCTCGCCTGAGCCCGCGCATCAAGGAAACGCATATGACCGACCCCGTCATCAGCGCCGCCGAGCTTCTGTCCACTCTGGGCAGGCCCCCTTTCGGAAGCTCGGGCCCCGTGATTCTCGAATCGATGAAGTACCTGCCTGGCGAACCCGGCAACCCGGCGGCCGAGTTCGCCGCCGGCCGCATCCCCGGCGCACGCTATTTCGATGTCGACCTGATCGCCGACGCGGACGCGTCGCTGCCGCACATGCTCCCCGCGCCCGGGCGCTTCGCCCGCCTGGTCGGCGCGCTCGGCATCGGTAACGACACCGATATCGTCGTCTACGACCGCGGCCCGATGTTCTGGGCCTCGCGCGTCTGGTGGATGTTCGCGGCCATGGGCCACGACCGCGTGCGGGTGCTCGACGGCGGCTGGGCCGCCTGGCGCGCCGCGGGCGGCCCGGTCGAGACCGGCATGCCCGCTATCCCCACCGCCACCGCCTTCGTTCCCTCGCCGCGCGCGATGCGTGTGCGCGGCGTCGGCGACCTGGTCGCCAACCTCGGGAGCAGGGCGGAACTGGTGGTCGACGCCCGCGCCACCGCGCGCTTCCACGCCCAGGCGCCGGAGATCCGCCCGGGCCTGCGCAGCGGCCACATCCCCGGCGCCGTCAACCTCCCGGCCGCGAGCCTGCTCGGCCCGGACAAGACCATGCTCCCCATCCCCGAACTCAAGGCGAAGATCGCCGCCGCCGGCATCGACGGCACGAAGCCTGTCGTCACCTCATGCGGCAGCGGCGTCTCCGCGACGCTGATCACGCTGGCGATGGTGCGCGCCGGCATGGCTCCCGGTGCCGTCTACGACGGCTCCTGGACCGAATGGGGCGCCCGTCACGACCTTCCCATCGAGACCTGAGAAAAAGGAAAATTAACAAAATGGACGACCAAGGCGCGCGCACGCGCGGCTTCAACACGAAGCTTTCCCACACCGGCCGCGCCGGCAAGCGGGTGCATGGCTTCGTCAACCCCGCGGTGCACCGCGGCTCCACGGTGCTGCAGCCCTCGATAGCCCAGCGCAAGGAGTTCCAGACCGCGCGCATGGAGCAGGAACTGCTCTACGGCGTGCTCGGCGGCCCCACGCACTGGCCGCTCGAGGACATGATCGCCGAGATCGAGGGCGGCACGCGCTGCCAGATCGTTTCCTCCGGCCTCGCCGCCGTCACCGTGCCGCTGCAGGCCTACCTCAAGGCCGGCGACCACTGCCTGATGCCGGATTCCGTCTACGGCCCGGCGCGCGGCTTCTGCGACAATTTCCTCAGCCGTTTCGGGGTCGAGACCACCTACTACGACCCGTGCATCACGCCGGAAAAACTGGCGCCGATGTTCCGCCCCAACACCACGGTGCTCTACACGGAAAGCCCCGGCAGCCACACCTTCGAGGTGCAGGACATCCCCGGCCTCGCCGCCGTCGCCCACGCCAAGGGCGCGAAGGTGCTGATGGACAACACCTGGGGCATCCACTTCTTCCAGCCCTTCAAGCACGGCGTCGACTGCTCGATCCAGGCGCTGACCAAATACGTCGTCGGCCACTCCGACGTCCTGCTTGGCTCGGTCACCGTCAACACCCGCGAGGATTGGGAGCGGGTGCGCGGCACGGCGCTGGCCCTCGGCCAGTATGCCTCGCCCGACGACTGCTGGCTCGCCTTGCGCGGCTCGCGCACCATGGGCGTGCGCCTCGCGCGGCAGATGCAGTCCGGTATCGAGGTCGCCTCCTGGCTCGCCGGCAAGGCAGAGGTGCTGCGCGTGCTGCACCCGGCGCTGCCGTCCTGCCCGGGCCACGAGTTCTGGAAGCGCGACTTCACCGGCGCCTGCTCGCTGTTCGGCGTCGTGTTCCAGCCGCAGTACTCTGAGGAGGCGGTCAACGCGATGGCCGAGGCGCTGGACCTGTTCGGCATCGGCGCCTCATGGGGCGGCTACGAGAGCCTCGCCCTGCCCACCCATGTCACCCGCACCGCAGGCAGCGGCAATGTCGGCGGCCACCTGCTGCGCCTGCACATCGGCCTCGAGGACGTCGCCGACATCATCGCTGACCTCGACAAGGGCCTCGCCGCGCTCAAGGCGCACAAGGCCTGACGGCACGAGGCTTTCAACCGGCGTCCATCCGCCCGATATAGGGCGGATGGACGCCATCCTCGATGCCATCAAATTCAACGGCCAGGGCCTGGTGCCCGCCGTGGCGCAGCAGCACGACAGCGGCGAGGTGCTGATGCTCGCCTGGATGAACCGCGAATCCGTCGCCGAAACGCTGTTGACCGGCCGCGTCTGCTACTGGTCGCGCTCGCGCCAGGCGCTCTGGCGCAAGGGCGAGACGTCCGGCCACGTCCAGCGCCTCGTGGAACTGCGGCTGGACTGCGACGGCGACACGCTGCTGCTCCTGGTCGACCAGACCGGCCCCGCCTGCCACACCGGCGCGCACAACTGCTTCTTCCGCGCCGCCCGCGACGGCACGCTGGTAGACCTCCCGCACGCCCACCATGACTAGCCCCGCGCCCCCTCCCCCCGCTCCCGTCACTGTCCTCACGGGCTTCCTCGGCGCGGGCAAGACGACGCTGCTCAACCGCCTGCTGCGCGATCCCGCGATGGCCAACGCCGCCGTCCTGGTCAACGAGTTCGGCGAGATCGGCATCGACCACCTGCTGATCGAAAAGCTCGACGACGACACGGTTCTGCTCCCGTCTGGCTGCCTTTGCTGCTCGCTGCGCGGCGACCTGGTGCGGGCGCTGGAAAACCTGGAGCAGCGCGCTCCCGACCGTGTCGTGGTCGAAACAACCGGCCTCGCCGACCCGGTTCCGCTCGTCCAGACCCTCATGTCCCACCCGCTGCTGATCGCGCGCTGGCGGCTCGACGGCATCGTGACCGTCATCAGCGCCATCCACGGCGCGGCACAGATGGATGGGCACACGACCGCGCTGCGCCAGGCCGCGATCGCCGACCGTATCGTGGTCAGCAAGCCCGACCTCGCCGACCCCGCCCCGCTGCTCGCCCGCCTCGCCCAACTCAACCCCGGCGCCCAGGCGATC
>JAJYFW010000222.1 GCA_021785335.1 Pseudomonadota bacterium | reverse complement strand
TCGGCCGCCCCACCCTGCAGCGGCGCGTTGATCGCCTGGCGCTCGGAGTAGCTGCGCCGCGCCGGGTTCTTGTCCGCGATGCCGGGAATCCAGCAACGCCGCCCGAACGGGGTGAGGACGTAGCCCTTGTCCTGCGCCTCCTTGCGGGTGCGGTCCATGTAGCCACGGATGCCGGGATAACGTTTGAAATACGCGTCGATATAGGCGCGCGCCTCGCCGGGCTCGATGCCGAGCTGCCGCCCGAGGCCGAAGCCGCTGATGCCGTAGATGATGCCGAAATTGATCGCCTTCGCCCGGCGCCGCGTCATCGCGTCCATGCCCGCCATCGGCACGCCGAACACCTCGGAGGCGGTGCGCGCGTGGATATCCTCCCCCTTGGCGAAACTCTCCCTGAGCGCCGGAATGTCCGCCACATGGGCGAGAAGCCTCAGTTCGATCTGTGAATAATCGGCGCTGACCAGCACGCATCCGGGGGCGGCGATGAAGGCGCGGCGGATGCGCGTTCCCTCCTCCGTCCGCACCGGGATGTTCTGCAGGTTGGGGTCGGTCGAGGAAAGCCGCCCCGTGCTCGCGATCGCCATCGCGAAGCTGGTATGGACGCGCCCGGTCTCCGGATTGATCTGCTCCACCAGCGCGTCGGCATAGGTGGATTTCAGCTTCGCGAGCTGCCGCCATTCCAGGATGCGCGCGGGCAGCTCGTGGCCCTGGTCGGCGAGCGCCTGCAGCACCGAGGCGTCCGTGCCCCAGGCGCCGGTCTTCATCCGCTTGCCGCCCGGCAGGCCCATGCGGTCGAACAGGATCTCGCCGAGCTGCTTGGCGCTCGCGAGGTTGAAGCTCTCGCCGGCGAGCCGGTGGATGTCCTGCTCCATCACCGCCATGCGCTCGGAAAAATCCTTGCTCATGGCGCGCAGATCGTCCGCGTCCACCATGATGCCCGCGCGCTCCATCGCCAGCAGCACCGGGATCAGCCGCCGCTCCACGCTCTCGTAGAGGTCGAGCGCCATGGCCTCGCGCAGCCGCGGGCGCAGGATGTGCCAGAGCCGCAACGTCACGTCCGCGTCCTCCGCGGCGTATTCCGTGGCCCGCTCCAGCGCCACCTCGGCGAAGGGAATCCGGTTGCGCCCGGTGCCGGTGACGCTGTCGTAGCTGATGGGCGTGTGGCCGAGATGCAGCGCGGAGAGCTCGTCCATGCCGTGCCCGTGGGCACCCGCCTCCATCACGAAGGAGATCAGCATCGTGTCGTCGACCGGCGCGATCGTTTCGATCCCCGCGCGCGCGAACACCGCGAGGTCGAACTTGGCGTTCTGCAGCACCTTGAGCACCGAGGGGTCGGCGAGCAGCGGCGCCAGCAGGCCGAGTGCCGCGTCCGGCGCCAGCTGCGCCGCCCCCACATGGCGCAGCGGCACGTAGCAGGCGCGCCCGGGCGCCACCGCCAGCGAGAACCCGGTGAGCGTGGCGCGCAGCGCATCGAGCCCGTCCGTCTCCGTATCCAGCCCCACCGCGCCGGCCGCCCGCGCCTCGGCGATCCATTGCTCGAGCTCCGCCTCGCTCGTGACGGTGACGTAGGAGCCGAAGCCATCCGCCGCGACGGCCGGAGGCGTGGCCGGCGCGAGATCCAGGCTCGGCTGGCTCGCGCGCGCAAGCACGGGCGTGGGCGCGGACGTCGGCGCATCCAGAACCAGCCGCGCCAGCGTGCTGCGGAACCCCTGCGCCGACAGGAACGCCGCGAGCTTCGAGGCATCCGGCTCGTGCGCCGCGAGTTCCTCGATCGGCATCGGCAGCGGCGCGTCCTTCCGCAGCGTGACGAGCTCGCGCGAGATGCGCGCCGCCTCCGCGTGCTCGATCAGCGCGTCGCGCTGCTTCGAGGGCTTCATCGCCGGCGCCGCGGCGAGGATGGCGTCGAGATCGCCGTACTCCGCGATCAGCTTCGCCGCCCCCTTGGGCCCGATGCCGCGCACGCCCGGCACGTTGTCCACGGAATCGCCCATCAGCGACTGCGCGTCGATGAGCTTCTCCGGCGGCACGCCGAATTTCTCCACCACGTCCGCGGGCCCGATCGGCTTCTGCTTCAGCGGGTCCTGCATCGCGATGCCGGGCCGGATCAACTGCATCAGGTCCTTGTCGGAGGAGATGATCAGCGCCTCGCCCCCCGCGTCCACCGCGGCCTCGGCGTAGGAGGCGATGAGGTCGTCCGCCTCCCAGTCCGGCAGCTCGATCGCCGGCAGCCCGAACGCCTGCGTCGCCTCGCGCACCAGGGCGAATTGCGGGCGCAGCTCCTCCGGCGGCTCGGGCCGGTGCGCCTTGTATTCGGGATAGAGCCGGTTTCGGAACGTCTGCCGCCCGGCATCGAAGATCACGGCGAGGTGCGTGCCGGCGTGGTCGCGGATCAGCCTCGCGAGCATGTTGGTGAACCCGAACACCGCGTTCACCGGCGTCCCGTCCGGCCGCGTCATCGCCGGCAGGGCGTGGAAGGCGCGGAAGATGAAGCCCGAGCCGTCGACGAGGACGAGCTTCGGCCGCCCGCTCAAGGCACGCACCTCAATGGGTGTCGTGTCCTTCGCCCTCGAGCACGTAGCGCCGCGAGCAATAGGGGCAGACCACCTCGCGCTCCGCGATGTGCAGCCACACGCGCGGATGGCCGAGCGGGCCGTCGCCGCCGTCGCACGGCACGTTGCGTTCATGCACGATGATCGGTGCGGTCTCGTCGAGATCGGTGGCGGCGGACATGGCTACCTGCGTATGGGATGCGAACCGCGCCTATGTTAGCCGGAGGGATCGTGGTTTCCAACGCGGGCAGGAGGGGCGTGACGAGACGGGTGCTGCTGGCCGGCGCGCTCGCGGGCTGCGCGGCGGAGCCCTTGCCGATGGGCCCCGCCGTGCGCCAGCCCACGATGATGGCCACGTCCAGGGCGGGCGGCCACTTCGTCATGGCGGATGGCGCCGCCCTGCCCTACCGCGTCTGGATGCCGCCGCGGCCCACCACCTTGCTGCTGGCGCTGCACGGCTACAACGACAGCCGCGATGCCTGGGAGATCCCGGCCCCCGCCTTCGTCAAGGCCGGCATCGGCATCGTCGCCCCGGACCAGCGCGGCTTCGGCCACGCGCCGGACCGCGGGCTCTGGCCGGGAACGGACACGCTGGTCTCGGATGCCGCGGCGATGGCCCGGCTGGTCGCCGCGCGCTATCCCGCCGCGCGGTTCGCGGTGATGGGCGAGAGCATGGGCGCCGCCGTCGCCATGGTCGCGGCCGCGCGCGGGTTGCTCGCGCCGGGCACGCCGCTGGTGCTGTCCGCGCCCGCGGTATGGGGCACGCAGAAGATGACGGTGTTCATGCGCGCCGGGCTCTGGGTGATGCGCAACGTCCTGCCCTGGGCCTCCGCGAGCCAGCCGCCGGTGCCGATCCGCGCCTCGGACAACCGCGCCGCGCTGGAGGCGATGTACAAGGACCCGCTGACCATCCGCACCACCCGCTACGGCACGCTGGTGGGGCTGGTGCACCTCATGACGGCGGCCCTGCGCGCTGCGCCGTTCCTGCCGGGCCCGGCGCTGTTCCTCTATGGCGCGCATGACGAGCTGGTGCCGAAGCGCGCGATGCTCGCCGCCTGGCGCGCGGTGCGGCCCGGGGTGGCGACGTTCTGCTATTTCCGCCACGGCTGGCACCTGCTGCTGCGCGACCACGACCGCGCGCTGGTGATCGGCGACATCGTCGCCTGGCTGGCCGACCCGCGGGCGAAGCTGGTGGGCGAGAACGCCGCCGCGGGCCTGCTGGCGGCGCGCTACCCTGCCCTGGACTGAACGGGCTTTCAGGCCGCCGCGTTTTCGGCTAGGCAGTCCGCACGGACCCGTAGCTCAGCTGGATAGAGCGTTGCCCTCCGAAGGCAAAGGTCGCACGTTCGAATCGTGTCGGGTCCGCCAATCTTTCGGCATTATGTAGCACCCGCCACCACGGCGAGGCTTACAGCCCAGCACCCGCGCCCGCATCTCTGAAGGGGGGTGTGGGATGAGATGCCTTTTATTAGGTGCAGCGATTGCGATCGTCGCCATCTTCATCGGTTGGCCCGAAACGGCGATTGGAGCGATCGTACACCCACAAGAATTCTGTAATGTGATCACCCCCAAGTCCGCTTATGTTTTGATAAACGACACGTCCAAAAAACCAAATTCGAAAGCTGTCATTAAGAAGATTTTGTCGTATTGGAATATTGAAGGCGTCTCCAACAATGAACGCTTTAAGTTCCACGGTTCTTTCATTAGAAGAGATAACGGGGTCGCCACTAAAGGTGTGAGCGGCTGCCTTTATGGCTGGCGGCGCGGCCGGTGGTGGGATTTTTGTATTGGGCCTTCGGATGGATGACGGGGCTGAAGGTGCGGCAACTGCCGGAGTATGGCGCGGCGTTGCAGGCGGCGGGCTTTGCCCTGGCGAGGCGCAAGATCTGGCTGGGCGGATTGCTGGTCAGCGAGCTGTGGGTGGCGCAGCGGGCATCGGACGGCGAGGAATTGGCCCTCAGCACCCGGCCCTTGAATGTGCAGGAAGCCCGGGTGACAGCCTGGAGCGCAATCGAGAAGAACACTTCGATAAATTAGCCTTGGCTGCTATTCTTTTTCCGTCTCTTTCAGCACGGGC
>JAJYFW010000221.1 GCA_021785335.1 Pseudomonadota bacterium | reverse complement strand
TCATAGCCCGTCGTCCACACGCCCTTCTCCTCGCCGACCTGCACGGTGGTGGGGCTGTCGGTGTGGTTCATCAGCACGTCCGCGCCCTGACTGATCAGCGTGTCGGCCGCTTCCCGGTCCTTGCCGGGGTCGAACCAGGAAGAGGTCCACACCACCTTGATCTTGATGTTGGGGTTGGCCTTGCGCGCGCCGAGCAGCGTGGCGTTGATGCCCTGCACCACCTCGGGGATCGGGAAGGCCGCGACGTAGCCGATGACGCCCTTCTTGCTCATGTGCCCTGCGACCAGCCCCGCGAGGTAGCGGCCCTCGTAGAACCGCGCGGAATAGGTCGCCACGTTCACCCGGCGCTTGTAGCCCGTGCAGTGTTCGAACTTCACCTTCGGGAAGGCCTCGGCCACCTTGATGGTCGGGTTCATGAAGCCGAAGGAGGTGGTGAAGATCAGCCCGTTGCCGTCCGACGCCATCTGCCGGATCACGCGCTCGGCATCGGCGCCCTCGCTGACGTTGGCGACGTAGCTGGTCTTCACCTTGTCGCCGAGCTTCGCCTGCAGAGCCAGCCGGCCCAGCTCGTGCTGGTAGGTCCAGCCTGCTTTCCCGATCGGCGCCACATAGACAAAGCCGACCTTGAGCGGTGCCGCTGCTTCCGCCGCTCGGGTCATCAGGGCGGGGGCGGCGAGCGCGCCGGCGAGCACGGTGCGGCGGGGCAGATTGGTCATGCGCATCTCCATCTAATCCGAGGGACGGAAGGGTTTGCCGAGTGCGGCCGGTGCTGCCAGCCGCAGCCGAGTCGCGTCGCGCGAAATCAGGACCAGCACGACGATGGTCGCGAGATAGGGCAGGGTCGCCAGCAGGTCCGGCGAAAAGGAAAGACCGAAGGCCTCGGCCTGGAACTGCGCGATGGTGACGAAGCCGAACAGCAACGCGCCGGCCGTCAGCCACCAGGGCTTCCAGGTCGAGAACACGACCAGCGCCAGCGCGATCCAGCCGCGGCCCGCGGTCATGTTCTCCACCCACATCGGCGTGTAGGCGAGCGACAGGTCGGCGCCGGCGAGCCCGGCCATCGCCCCGCCGAACAGCACCGCGAGGAAGCGGATGCGCAGCACCTTGGTGCCCAGCGCGTGCGCCACCTCGGCGCTCTCGCCCACGGCGCGGAGGGCGAGTCCGGTCCGGCTCCGGCGCAGGAACCAGTCGACGGCCACCACGGCGGCGAACGCCAGCCACACCAGTGGGTCGAGCAGCAGCAGCACTTGCTGCAGCACCGGACTGTCATGTGCGAGGCCCGGCCAGAGTGCCGCTGGCAGGCCCGTCGCCGGAACGCCCGCCCAGGGCAGCCCGATAAGCGCCGAAAGCCCGACGCCGAAGATCGTTAGGGCGAGGCCCGTAGCGACCTGGTTGGCCAGCAGCCGCAGGGTCAGCAGCGCGAACAGGGCGGCCATCGCCGTGCCGGCCAGGATCGCGGCCAGCAGCCCAAGCACGAAACTGCCCGTGACGGCGTGCGCCGCGAACCCTGCCGCGGCGCCCACCAGCATCATGCCCTCGACGCCGAGGTTCAGCACGCCGGAACGTTCGGCCACCAGCTCGCCCAGGCCCGCAAACAGCAGCGGTGTCGCCGCGCGCATCGTCGCGACCAGAATTGAAAGGATGAGCACCAAATCAGCCACGACGCCACACCACCCGGTTCGCCACCAGCACGTCCGCGGCCAGCAGCAGGAACAAGAGCATCCCCTGCAACGTTCCGGTGAGCGACAGCGGCAGCTGCATGTGCATCTGCAACCCGTCGGCACCGAGATAGAGCAGCGCCATCAGCGCTGACGCGACGACGATGCCGAACGGCTCCAGCCTTCCCAGGAAGGCCACGATGATCGCGGCATAGCCGTAGCCGGGCGAGATAGTTGGCACGAGCTGCCCGATCGGTCCCGCCACCTCCGCGATTCCCGCCAGCCCCGCGAGCCCGCCCGCGATGAGCAGCGAAAGCCAGACCGTTCCGCTCTCGGAAAATCCGGCATAGCGCGCCGCGGCCGGCGCCAGCCCCGCCACGCGCAGCCGGTAGCCCGCGGTGGTCCGCTGCAGCAGCACCCATGCGCAGGGGGCGGCGAGCAGGGCCACGAAAAAGACAGGGGTCAGCCGCGTGCCCCATAGCGAGGGCAGCGTCGCGGCGGCGGCGAAGGTCTTGGACTGCGGGAAATTGAACCCCTGCGGATCCCTCCACGGCCCGTGCACCAGCCAGCTCAGGATGTCCTGGGCGACGTAGTTCAGCATCAGCGTCGTCAGGATCTCGTGCGCGTTGGTGCCCACGCGCAGCGCGGCCGCGATCGCTGCCCAGGCCATGCCGCCAAGGATGCCCGCTGCCAGCATCAGCGGCAGCACGTACCATCCGCCGGTCGGGCCCAGCGCCAGCGCCACGCCGCCGCCGGCGATGGCGCCCATGGTGAACTGCCCCTCGGCGCCGATGTTCCACACATTCGCCCTCACGCCGATCGCGATCCCCAGCGCGCAGAGCAGCAGCGGTGTCATCTTCAAGGCGAGCTCGGCGACCCCGTTCGCGCTCGCGATCGGGGCGAGGTAGAGAAGACGCAGCGCAGCCAGCGGGTTCACGCGCAGCACCGCGAACAGCAGCCCCGCCAGCACCACGCTCGCCACGGCGGCGAGCAGCGGTGCCGCCCACAGCATCGAGGCCGATGGCGCCTCGCGCTTCTCAAGCCGCATCGAGCTGCTCCTCCGCGGAGTGTCCGGTCATCTGGACGCCGACCGCCTCCAGCGTCAGTTGCGAAACAGCAACGGCCGGGCCGAGTCGGCCGGAGGAGAGCACCGCGATCCGGTCGGCGATCTCGAACAGTTCCGCCAGGTCCTCGGAGACGACCACGATCCCCGCCCCGGCCTCGGCCAGGTCCAGCAGCGCCTGTCGGATTGCGACCGTCGCGCCCACGTCCACGCCCCAGGTCGGGTGCGCGGCGAGCAGCACCAGCGGCCGCGCGTCGAGTTCGCGGCCGACGATGAATTTCTGCATGTTGCCGCCGGAGAGGCTTGCCGCGGTCGCGCCCACCCCCGCGGCACGGACCTTGAATCGCTCGATAAGACGCCTGGCCAACTCCCGGGCGGCGCCACGCCGCACCAGCCAGCCAGCGACCACCGGCGCGGAAAGCCGTGTCAGCATCCCGTTCTCGGCGAGCGAGAGTTCCGCGACTGCGCCACGCCCCAGCCGTTCCTCGGGGATGAAGCCCAATCCCGCGCGGCGCCGCGCCACCGGCCCCAGCGCGCCGACCGCCTCCGCGCCCAACCGGATCGCGGTGGGCTTGCACGGACGCTCGCCGGAAAGCGCGCCGAGCAGCTCCTTTTGTCCGTTCCCGGCGACGCCGGCGATGCCGAGAATCTCACCTGCGCGCAATTCGAAACGAATTCCTTCGAGCCGCATCCCGTGCGGGTCGTCCGGGTCGAGCGTGAGATCGGAGACGGTGAGGACGACCCGTCCCGGCCGGCTCGCGCGCCGGCGCGGCTCCGCGATGTCGCTGCCCACCATCATCGTCGCGAGTTCGCTGGGCGAGACGCGGCGCGGATCGCAGGTGCCGGCAACGCGCCCGGCGCGCAGAACCGTCGCCGTGTGGCAGAGCGCCCGGATCTCCTCGAGCTTATGGCCGATATAGAGGATGGCGCAGCCCTCGCCCGCGAGCCGGCGCAGCACCGCGAACAGCGATTCCGCCTCCTGCGGCGTCAGCACGGAGGTCGGCTCGTCGAGGATCAGCAGCTTCGGCGCCTGCATCAGGCAGCGCAGGATCTCCACGCGCTGGCGCTCGCCGACCGAGAGGTGGAAGACGTGCCGTTCGGGATGCACGGCGAGTCCATAGCGCAGGGCGGTCTCGCGGATGCGCGGCATGAGCGCATCGGGCGATTCCCGGTCTCCCAGGCCAAGCGCGATGTTCTCCGCGACGGTCAGCGTCTCGAACTGGGAGAAGTGCTGGAACACCATGCCGATGCCGAGGCGGCGCGCAGCGTTCGGGTCGGGGATTGCGACCTCCCGTCCCTCCCATTCGATGGTGCCCGCGTCGGGCGTGACCACGCCGTAGATCGCCTTGACCAAGGTCGACTTTCCGGCGCCGTTCTCGCCGAGCAGCGCGTGGATCTCGCCCTTCATGACGGTGAGGTCCACGCCGTCATTGGCCACCACGGCGCCGAAGCGCTTGGACAGCCCGCGCACAGCGAGCAGCGGCGTGGCGGCGTCGGGCGGCTGGGCGGGGGAATCGGGCAAGGGTGGGATCCGTCGGGGGCGCCTATCTGCGTCGGTGGGCACGCAAGATTCAAGCCGTCCTGGCGGCCTCGCACGTTCCCATTTCGCGGCCGGCTTCCCAGGAGCGGCGATCCGTGCTGCCTTGCCGCCCGGCGGAATCGGCCGCCATGTCATTCGAGGAGAGAACGCGCGGCATGTTCAGCCACATCATGATCGGCAGCGACGACATCGAGCGCTCACGGAAATTCTACGACGCGGTGTTCGGCGCCCTCGGCGCCAAGCCCGGGGTCACGGACCCCAAGGGCCGCCTGATCTACACGCACAACGGCGGGCGTTTCATGGTGACCAAGCCGATCGACGGCAAGGCGGCCTCGCATGCCAATGGCGGCACGATCGGATTTTCGGTG
>JAJYFW010000220.1 GCA_021785335.1 Pseudomonadota bacterium | reverse complement strand
GATCATCACGAGCCCGCCCGGCGAGTTGTGGAACGGGCAGCGCGCGGCGCAGGTATAGCATTGCGCGCAGGCCCAGATCTTCTCCTGCATCGCGTCGTAGATGCCTTCGAGATTCTCCGTCCACAGCAGCTGGACGATCTCGCGCGGCGAATAATCGTAGTAGTGCGCGGAGGGGCAGGTCGCCGTGCAGATGCCGCAGTTCAGGCAGCCGTACAGCTCCTGGTCGTACAGCGGATGCGAGCGGATATCGTTGAACACCGCCTCGAGCTTTGCCTCGGGGACCGGCGTGTCGCCCGACACCGGATCGGCGATCAGTGCCCGCGCTGTTGGCGCCGCATGGGTCATGTCGCGACTGTCCTAGCTAGTAGGTCAGAACCTTCGTGTCGTCGTCTTCCATGACGGACGAAATGACATGGGCGCCGCCCACGATCCCCGAGCATTCGGGGATCAGGTCGTCCTCCGTCATGTCGAACAGATCGAGATTGGGGGAGCAGCAGTAGAATTTCACCCCGGCCTCGTGCGCGTCGCGGATGAAATCGTACACGGTCTTGGGCGAGCCCGGCTTCACGTGCAGCTTCTCGGCCACGCCCTTCTTCATCAGCGAGCCGGCAGTGGCGGTGCAGACCACCTCCACCTCATAGTCCATCGCCGCGGCGACACTGGCCTGGAAGAACGGGGCGCCCAGTTCCTCGCCGTTCCGCGGGTCGGTATTCACCATAATGATCAGCAGCTTATGCGCCACGTTTCCCCCGATTATGCGTATCCCGGAAAGGCGTGCGTGATTGGTCCACGATCGCCCGTCGCGGCAGCGTAGCGAAGAACCTCCTCGCCCGCCAGCCACATATGCAAAAAAATCTATCTATCGGCCCTGGCTGGCTGCAGAGGCAGCGGACGGCAGGACCGCGATGCATCGCCGCGACCGCAGAACCGCTCGTAGAGCACGCCGATCATCGCCTCGGCGTCCTCGCTCGCGAGACGATAGAAAATGGTGCGGGAGGCGCGGCGGGTGCGTACCAGACCGTCCCGCCTGAGGCGCGCGAGCTGCTGGGACAGGTGCGCCTGGCGCATCCCAAGCCGCCCCTCCAGTTCGCCGACCGAGCACTCGCCGCGCGCCAGGTGGCAGAGGATCAGCAGCCGTTGCTCATGCGCGAGGGTCTTGAGGAAGCGCGCGGCAAAACGCGCATTGCGCGTCATCGCGGCGAGGTCGATCGCGGCTGGGTTGTCGCTCATCGGCGCGGTTCGTGGCAGGTTGCGTGCGCAATGCCAATAAAGGATGGCTGGTGGTGCCGGCAAGAAAGCGCTTCTATGGATGCGCGAAACGGAATATGAGGCAAGGGGGTGTCGTGGCGAATTCCGCGACGGCATTTTATGGCGGAAATCCAACCGGGGCGCGGATCGACACCCGGGCGCGTGGGGGGCGGATGCGGTCGCCGTGGCAAGGGAAACGTCCGTGCTGAAGCCTGTGGGGTGGTCAGTCCGCCGCCATCAGCCCGGTCTCCGCGATCAGGCCTGCCATGATCGGCGCCAGCGCGGCGGCGATGTCCGGCTGCGTGCGGCGCAGTTCCGCCAGGCGCTCCACGGTTCCCTCGGGCACTTCGTCGAACTCCATGATCAGGTCCTCGACCATGCCGGTCTTGACGCCGGGATGACCCATGAAGCCGAAGCTGCGCGCGCCCACCGCGAACAGCGCCGGCGCGCCGTCCTCGTCGCGGGCGAGGATGCGCGCCCCCTTGGGCGGCACCGGCCGGTCGCGCATGTAGAGCGCGTAGGGAAAGGTTTCGGGCAGGTGCCCGCCGAGCGCCCCTGCCTCCGTCCTCCGCGCCGTGCCGACGATGAAACGCAACGGCGCCTCCTCGGCGCCGCCGCCCGCGGCCAGCGCCAGGATCGCGGCGCCGATGCCGATGCCGATGACCGGCAGGCCGCGCACCAGGAAATCGGCGGTGAGGCGCAGTTCCGCACCGAGGCTTGCCACCAGGTCCCCGCTCACCACGCCGCGCGGGCCGGCGCCGAGGATGACCAGCCCATCATAGCCCTCCGCCGTCGTGGGCAGGCGCGCGCCGGGCGCGAACGGACGCAGATAGGCGAAGCGGATCGATCGTCCCTCGAGATGATCCTCGAGCAGGCCGAGATATTCCGACTCAGTATGTTGCAGAACGGCAATGGTCTTCACGGGCGCACCTCGCTCACGCGCGCAGCCTTGCACCCCGTGGACCGACGCGAAAGGGGGATGCGATGAGTGCCTGGCTTGAGGCGGCGCAAGGGATCGACGCGTTCGAGGATCTGCCGCTTGCGCCGCACCTCGTTGCCGGTTTCGAGGCGGAGGCACGCGAGCGCCCGCTCGGCCCGCTGCGGTTCTACACGCCCACCTTCCGCGCCTACGAGAGCGAGGAACTGAAGGGCTGCGGCCGCCGCGCCTTCCCGGCCTTCTCGATCACCGGCGGCGCCTGCGCGCTCAACTGCGACCACTGCCAGGCGGCGATCCTGCGGCCGATGATCCCGGCGACGAACCCGGAGGCACTGGACCGGCAGGTGCGCCAGATGGTGGAGGAGCGCGATCTCGGCGGCTTCCTGCTTTCCGGCGGCTCCAACCGGCGCAACGAGGTGCCTTACGAGCGCTATTACCCGGTGATCGAGCGGCTGAAGCGCGATTTCCCGAAGCTGCGCATCGCCGCCCATGCCGCGCTGATCGACGAGCGCCGCGCGCGGCTGATGGAGGCGTCCGGCGTCGATGTCGCCATGGTGGACGTGATCGGCGCCGAGGAGACGATACGCGACGTCTATCACCTCGACCGGCCGGTGGCGGACTACGAGGCGACGCTCGCGGCGCTGACGGCGACGCGGATGGAGGTGGTGCCGCACATCATCATCGGCCTGCACTACGGCCGCATGCTGGGCGAGATGAAGGCGCTCGAGATGGTGGCGAGCGTGCCCATCGCGGCGCTCGTGCTCGTCGTCGTCATGCCGTTCTACGCACCGCACGACAAGCCCTTTGCGACGCCGTCGCCCGAGGAGATCGCGGAGGTGTTCCTCGCCGCGCGCAGGCGCATCCGCCATGCGCCGGTGCAGCTCGGCTGCGCGAGGCCCGCGGGTGCGCACAAGATGCAGACCGATGCCTACGCCGTGATGGCGGGCTTCGACGGCATCGCCTATCCGGCCCCTGGCATCGTGTCGCTCGCGCGCGCGATCGGTCGGCCGGTGCTGCAGGAACATGCGTGCTGCGCCGTCGCCCTCGATGGGCTTTCCGGCCGGCGGGCCTGCGCGGCGTGAACCTCTCGCCCGATCTTCTGGTGGTCGGGCTGGGGCCGGCGGGGAGCCGCGCGGCGCAGGCCGGCGCGTCCGCGGGGCTCGACGTGCTGGCGATCGACCGCCGCGCCGTCGCCGGTGAGCCGGTGCAGTGCGCGGAGTTCGTTCCGCTGATGCTGGACCAGGAGGTCGCGGGGCTCGGCGCCGTGCACCGGCAGCTGATCGAGCGCATGCGCACCGCGATCGAACAGGGGGCGGCCGAGGAAACGGCCGGCTTCCGCGGGAGGATGCTGGATCGCGCACGCTTTGACGCGCTGCTTGCCGCGCGTGCCGCCGAGGCCGGGGCCACGCTTCGTTTCGCGACCTCGCTCGCGCGCATCATGCCGGACGGCACGGCGCGTCTTTCCGACGGGACCGAGCTTCATCCGCGCATGGTGATCGGCGCCGACGGTCCGCGCTCGCGCGTCGGTGCGGCCATCGGCTCGGTGAACCGGGAACTGGTGGAGGCGCGCCAGATCCGTGTGCCGCTGCTGCAAAGGCACGATGCCACCGACATTTTTCTCTCCGCCGATTATCCTGGTGGATATGGCTGGCTGTTTCCCAGCGGGCCGACCGCCAATCTCGGCCTCGGCGTCGTGCCCGCGGCACGCGCCACGCTGAAGCCGCTGCTGGAACAACTGCACGCGCGCCTGGTCGGCGAGGGCAGGGTGGGCGAGGCGGTGCTGGGCCTGACCGGCGGCGCGATCCCGGTGGGCGGCCGGCTGCAGGCCGTAGGCTGGCTGGGCGACGTCGCCGTGCTGCTTGCGGGCGATGCGGCGGGGCTCGCGCACCCGATCAGCGGCGCCGGCATCGCGGCGGCCGTGCTGTCCGGCACGCTGGCCGGCGAGGCGGGCGTGGCGCATCTCGGTGGTTCCGCGGGAGCGCTTGGCGGGTACGAAGAGGAACTGGCGGATCTTTACGACGTCACGTTCGCGCGCGCGCTTGCCCGCCGCCGGGCGTTGCTCGAACGTTTTGATGCCGGGGAGGCGCCGGGCGCTGCGTTGCAGCGCGCGGGCTGGATCGGGTTCGACGAATACTGGGGAGAAGTCCATGAGCTGTCTTGAGCTGCCACGTTCGCCCGCCTCGGTGCGCACCAAGGAGCCCGACGCGAACCTCGCGGCAACCATGCAGCCGCGCACGCCGGGCGTCGTCCCCGCTGACCGGCGCAACGGTGCCACGGTGAAGGCGCACTCGGTGCCGCCGCGGGGCGTCTATCGGCCCAACGACAACATCCTCACCCCGGATATGCGCTCGCCCGCCTATGTGCAGATGTCGACGGCCGCGGCGATCACGCTCGGCGTGATGCAGGGCGCGATGCACCGTACGTGCTGCACGCGCTGCCTCAACCTGCTGCTGACCTATCCCGAGGGTTGCCGCGCCAACTGTGCCTAT
>JAJYFW010000219.1 GCA_021785335.1 Pseudomonadota bacterium | reverse complement strand
TCGGCGGGCGTGTCGAGCGCCAGCGTCTCGTATGTGCTCACGCCGCGCGCGCCTTCAGCCGGTCGGCGAAGGTCTTGCGGAATTTCTGCACCTTCGGCGCGACCACCGCCTGGCAGTAGCCGTTCCAGGGGTTGCGGGCGAAATAATCCTGGTGCTCGGGCTCGGCGGGCCAGAATTTCTCAAGCCGCGCGACCTCCGTCACGATCGGCGCCGGCCAGATCCGCGCCGCCTCGATCTCCGCGATCATCGCGCGCGCCGCCGCCTCCTGCGCCGCGTCGTGGGCGAGGACGATGGAGCGGTACTGCGAGCCGATGTCGTTGCCCTGCCGGTCCCTCGTCGTCGGGTCGTGGACGGTGAAGAACACGCGCAACAGGTCCTCGTAGCTGATCTGCGCGGGGTCGAAGTCGACCTGCACCACCTCGGCGTGGCCGGTGCCGTGGCCGCAGACCTGCTTGTAGGTCGGGTTCGGCACGTGCCCGCCGGCGTAGCCCGAGACCACGCGCGTCACCCCGCGCAGCCCCAGGTAGACCGCCTCCAGGCACCAGAAGCAGCCGCCGCCCAATGTCGCCCGTGCCCCGGTCGCGTCTGTCATGGGTTCCCTCCCGCGTTCCAATGGAGTCAGATTGGCGGCGCAGGACGACATGTCCAGCCCCACCCGTCGCCGCAGGAGGAACCCATGACCGCGCCCGATGTGACGACCGCGTTCGAGACCAGGCAGGAGGGCGAGGTGGCGCGCATCACCTGGCGCAACGCCGCCCGGCTCAACGTGCTCGACCGCGAGGGGATGGAGGCGCTCTCGGGCGCGATCCGCGCGCTGATGCGCCGGCATGACCTGCGCGCCCTGGTGCTGGCCGGCGAGGGCGAGCGCGCCTTCATCGGCGGGGCGGACGTGCGCGCGATGGTCGGGCTCGACCCCACCACCGCGCGCGGCTTCATCACCGCACTGCACCGCGTGAGCGAGTCGATCCGCACGCTGCATGTGCCGGTGATTGCGCGGATGGCCGGCTACACGCTGGGCGCCGGGCTCGAGATCGCGGCCGCCTGCGACCTGCGCGTCGCCGCCGCCGACGCGCGAATGGGCATGCCGGAGGTGCGGCTCGGCATCCCCTCGGTGATCGAGGCGGCGCTGCTGCCGTCCCTGATCGGCTGGGGGCGCACAAGGCGGCTGCTGCTCACCGGCGAGATGATCGAGGCGCCGACGGCGCTGATCTGGGGCCTGGTCGAGGAAGTGGTGCCGCAAGCGGAGCTCGACGCAGCGATCGAGCGGCTGCTCGCGGCGATCCTGGCCGGCGCGCCGGACGCGGTGCGTGCGCAGAAGCGGCTGATGCGCGACTGGGAGGAAGCGACCACCGCCGAGGCCACCGCGCGCGGCATCGACGCCTTCGCTGCCGCGTGGACCAGCGAGGAGCCGGTGCGGCGGATGGAGGCGTTCCTCAGCCGGCGGAGGAAGGGCGCCTAGCCGGCGATCTCACGCGAACCCCTTGAACTCCGGCATCGAGGAAATCGGCGGCGCCGCCTTCAGCTTCGCGATGTCGGGCACGGGGCGCGCGGTGCGCGGATCGCCGGCGAGTGCCGCCTCCAGCGCCGCCGCGACGCCGAGCACGAACGCGTCGCCGCCGCGCGGGCCAACGATATGCAGGCCGAACGGCATGCCGTTGCGGTCCCGCCCGACCGGCAGCGCCACCGCAGGATGCGTCGCCAGCGTCACCGCGTAGGGCAGCGCGAGCCAGTGGAAGTAGCTCTTGGTCGGCCTGCCGTCGATCTCCGCGGGATACAGCTCCCGCCAGGGCCGCGGGCTGATCGTCATGCATGGCGAGAGCACGATGTCGAAGCGCGAATAGAACTCCTGCCAGCGGCGGTAGTAGGCCGTGTGCAGGACTTCGGCGCGGGCCACGTCCTCGGCCGTGTAGCGCAGTCCCTCCTCGACATTGGCGCGCACGTTGGGGCCGACCAGGTCCGGCGTCTTGCGCGTCTTTTCCAGGTGCGAGGCAAGGAAATTCTTGGCCCGCAGGATGGCGAAGGCCTCGTCCGCGCCGCCGCAGTCCGGCGTCGCGTCCTCGGCCTGCGCGAAGAGGTGGCGGAACAGCCCGGTCTTCTCGGCGAACACCTCGCGGATGTGGTTCTCGGTCGGCGCGAAGCCGAAATCCGGCGTGATCGCGACGCGCAGCGTGGCGAGATCGACCGACGGCGGCGGATAGACGTCGCGCGGCCTGCGCACGTGGCGGCCATGGATCGTCGCCGCCAGCGGGTCCTCCCGGTAGTCGGCGACCATGGCGGAAAACAGCAGGCAGAGGTCGCGCACGTTGCGCGCCATCGGGCCCTCCGTCGAAAGCGGCGACCAGCCGAGCCCGCGCTTGGCCGACGGCACCACGCCGGGGCTGGGGCGGAAGCCGACGACGCCGCAGAATGCCGCGGGGTTGCGCAGCGAGCCGCCCATGTCGCTGCCGCTCGCGATCGGCACCTGGCCCACCGCCAGCGCCGCGGCCGAGCCGCCGGAGGAACCGGCGGCCGACTTCGTGGGGTCGTGCGGGTTGCCCGTCGCGCCATAGACGGCGTTGCGCGTGTTGGCACCAGCACCCCATTCCGGCGTGTTGGTCTTGCCGATGACGATGGCGCCGGCCGCGCGCAGGTCGGCGACGATGGTCTCGTCCTGCGCGGGCACGTGGTCGCGGTAGATCGGGCTGCCGAAGGTGGTGCGCAGCCCCGCGGTCTCGGTCAGGTCCTTGATGCCGACGGGCAGCCCGTGCAGCGCGCCGAGCCGTTCGCCCTGCATCACCGCCGCCTCGGCCTCCCTCGCCGCCTTGCGCGCGCGCTCGAAGTCGCGCGCCACCATGGCGTTGATCGCGTGGTCGGTCGCCTCGATGCGGCCGATGCAGCTCTCCAGCAGCTCCACCGGCGAGAGGGCGCGGCGGCCGATCAGCGCGCGGGCCTCGGTCGCGGAAAGATCGCAGGGTTCGGTCATGCGGCGGCACTCGCTCTGGACTTCATGCGTTCGTAGATCGCGCCGATGGTCTTGAGCCCGGGGTCGAAGGGCTGCTTCACCTGGCCGGCGAAGTCGACGAAGACGAAGAGCATGATGTCCGCGAGCGTCATGCGATCGCCGCAGACCCAGGTGCGGCCGGCTAGCTGCCCGTCCAGCCACGCCAGCGTCTCGCCCGCCTTGAGCTTGAGGTCCTCGGCCGCCTGCGGGATGAGGCGCATGCGCCCGGTGAACAGCTTCAGCCCCTCGGCATAGCGGAAGCCGCCGACCACGTTCTCGACGTAGTTGAGGTCGATGCGCCGCACCCACATGCGCGTCTCGGCGCGCTGCTCCGCCGTGCTGCCGATCAGCGCCGGGGTGGGCTTCAGCTCCTCGAGAAACTCGCAGATCGCGGTGATCTCGCTGAGCATCTGCCCGTTGTCGAGGCGCAGCGCCGGCAGCGTGCCCCAGGGATTGGCGGTGGAGAGATACGGCTCGCGCCGGTTCTCGCCGCCACGCAGGTCGACCTCCTGCTTCGGCAGGTCGATCCCCTTCTCGGCCGCGAACATGCGTACGACGCGCGGGTTGGGCCCGATCGAGTTGTAGAGCAGCATCCGTTCCTCCTCGATTTCGTTTCGAGAGCGGCGTCAGTAACCCAGCGCCAGCCCGTCCTTGCGCGGGTCGGAGCCCGCGACCATGCAGCCGCGCGCGCGGTCGATCCAGATCGCCTGGCCGCCGCCGTGCGGGCGCGCGACATCCTCGATCGCGTGGCCGCGCGCCGCGAGCCCCTCGCGGACGGAGGCGGGGATGCCGCGCTCCACCTGGATCTTGCCGAGGCGCGGGAAGAGGCGCGGCAGGTCGATCGCCTCCTGCAGGTCGAGCCCGTAGTCGAAATGATTCGCGAGCACGAGCGTCTGGCCGGTGGGCTGGAAATGCCCGCCCATCACGCCGTAGGGCATGACCGCCTGGCCGTCCTTCGTCACCATGCCCGGAATGATCGTGTGCAGCGGCCGCTTGTTCGGCGCGATGCAGTTGGGGTGGCCGCGCTCCAGCACGAAGCCGTAGCCGCGGTTCTGCAGCAACACGCCGGAGCGCGGCGCGTAGATGCCGGAGCCGAACCCCTCGAACAGCGAGTTGATGAAGCTGCACGCGTTGCCGTCGCGGTCGACGACGCAGAGATAGACCGTGTCCGCGTGCACCGGCATCACTGCCTCGCCGGCCGCGGGCATCCGCATCGCGCGGTCGTCCTCGATCAGTGCCGCGAGCGCGTCGAGATAGGCGGGATCGAGAAGCTTCCTCACCGGCACGTCGACCTGCTCCGGGTCGGCAACGAAGGCGTCGCGGTCACGATAGGCGAGGCGCGCGGCCTCCATGTGGCGGTGCAGGCGGATGGTGCCGAGCGGCCCGTCCGGTGCCTTGCCCAGACGCTCCAGCACGCCGAGGATCTGCAGGACCAGCAGGCCGGAGCCGTTGGGCGGGCACTGCCAGACCGTCATGCCGTGCCAGCCGATGGAGATCGGGTCGACGAAGCGCGCGGCGGTGCGGCCGGCGGCGAAATCCGCCTCCGTGTGGAGGCCGCCGCGGGCCTTCAGCGTCGCCACCATGTCGGCGGCGATCTCGCCCTCGTAGAAGGCCCGCGAGCCGTGCCTCGCGATGGCCTTCAGCGTCGCGGCCAGCGCCGGCTGGCGCATCACGTCGCCGATGGCGGGCGCATGCCCACCCGGCAGC
>JAJYFW010000218.1 GCA_021785335.1 Pseudomonadota bacterium | reverse complement strand
GAACGGCCCCTCGTCCCCCGCCGGTTCCTTGACCACGAAGGTCGGGTCGGAGGAATACGCCAGCCCGCGCCCCGCCTGGCTCATCTGGTAGTCGATGGCGATCGCGTCCTCGATGCCATGGCGAAACGTCGAGCCCCCGTCGGTCTCGTCGCCCCCCGGCAGGTTGCGTACCCAGACCATCGGCACGAACCCGAGCCCGTGGCGCACCGTCCGCGCCTCATCGACGCGCATCGCCCCGCTGCCGGCGGAAACGGGGCGCGGCAGGTACCACACCTCGTCGCGATCGTTCCACTCGCGCTGGAACCAGAAATCCTCGCCCAGCGCGTCGTCGTCGATCGCGTAGCCCCGCGCCCGCAACTCCGCCCCCCGCGCCTTGTAGCGCTCCGTCACCCGCAGCAGCTCATCGGGTGCCTCGGGGTCCCAGGCCGGGGTGAGGAACATCGTGTCCATCGCGTCGAAGAACACCCGCCCCTTCAAAATACGCAGCCGGAACACGATGGAACCCACGCTGCCCCGCGTCGCCCCGTCCATCATCACGGCGGCAAGCCCGGTCTCGCGGATCAGCGTCTCCAGCCCCGCGCGCGTCGGCTCGTCCTCGCACAGCACCGCGGGGAAATGCCGCTCGCCGAACAGCAGCGCGACACTGTCCTCCACCACCGCCCGGCAGAGGTTGCTCCGCACGGAGGGCGCCCTGTCGCGCAGCGGCACATACTCGCCCGCGTCGTTGTATTCCTCGTGAAACTCGTAGGGCAGCACGTCATAGATCGTGCCGTCCAGCACCGCCCGCAGGATCGCGAGCTCGCGCACCCGCGTCGGATAGTCCGGATCGCGGGGAAACCTCTGTGTCAACCGCCGCAACATCAGCGCGCCTTCCCGAACGGAAAAACCAACCTCATCGCCGCATGATCCCGAGCCGCACGCGCCGCGCCGGCTCGGGCACCTCGCTCAGCGCCTCGAACGCCAGCGACGCCGCGTCCACCTGGTCGTCGTGCGCCGCCCCCGGAAATCCCTGCAGCTCGTCCAGAAACGCCCGGTTCCACGCCCCGCGCAGCACCGAAACGTTTCCGACATTGATCTGGGATGCGAACGGCCCCGCCCGCACCGCCTTCGCTCCCGTCACCGGCCGCGCCGCGACGCGAAACCCCGCGAGCCGCCGCGCGAGATACAGCGCCTGCGCCTTGCCCGCCTGCCCGGGGTCCTGCGGCAGATGCACCGCCACGCCCGCCCCGTCGCGCGCGGCGGTCGCAAGGATCGCCGCCTCCACCGCGTCCGGTCCCCCGCGCAGCCGCACCACGTCCTCCACCGCGAACCGCCCGTCCGCCGTCCGCGCCAGCTTCACCCCCGCCGTCCAGTCCGCGTCGCGCGAGCCCGTCGCCGCCGTCGCCGCGAGGTCCCACGCCCGCACCCGCACCGCGTCCGCGAGCGGCGCCTCGGCCACGCCGACGCGCTCGGTCCGGAACAGCGTCCCCTCCGCCGCCCGCGGCGCCTGCTGGAACAGCGCCTGCCAGTCGCGCATCGCCCCGGCTGCCTCGTACTCGGCCCTGATCCGCCGCAGCTCCGCGCCAAACCCGTAGCCGTCGTCCCAGAGAAACTCGCCCGGCGCCCGCCCCAGCGGGTCGTCCGCGCCCGCCACCGCCGGCAGCGAAACCACGCGCCACAGATCCGGCTGAGACGCGAGCAGCCGCCCGCCGAGGTCGTCCTCATGCCAGCGCGTCATCACCACCACGATCGCCGCGTTGGGCTTGAGCCGCGTGCGCAGGTCCGCGGTGAACCAGTCCCATTGCCGATCCCGAACGACCTGGCTCTGCGCCTCCTCGCGCGACTTCACCGGGTCGTCGATCAGCGCCAGGTCCGCCCGCGCCCCCGCGATCGTCCCGCCCACGCCCACGGCCCGGTAGCGCCCGCCGCGCGTCGTCGTCCAGTCATCGGCGGCCTCGCGCTCGAGCGAGTACCCCAGCAACGCCCGCCGGTCGCGCGCCACGCCCATCGCCTTGCGCGAAAACCCCTCCGCCGTCGCCGCGATGTTGCTCGCCGCGATCACGTCGAACCCCGGCCGCCGCGCCATCGCCCAGGCGGGGAACCACACGCTGGCATAGGTGCTCTTGGCGGAACCCGGCGGCATGTTCACCATCAGCCGCGTCGTCCGCCCCTCCGCCACCGCCTGCAGCTCGCGCATCAGCAGAAGGTGATGCGCCGCCGGCACGAACCCCTGCGCCGAAAGCCCGTCGCTCGCAAACGCCTCGAAACTATTCCGCAGCCGCCGCGCCCGCTCCTCCCGCCGCAGCCGCAGCCGCCTCTCGCTCGAGCCGCGCCAGCTCGGCGCGCAGTTCGTCATCGCTGAGCGAGGCGACATCGTCCCTCTCCGCATGCAAATCGGGCTGCGCCGGCCTGCCGATTTCCCGGTCGAGGATGCGCGTGATCGCCGCCACCCGCGTGCTGCCGGACTCCTTCGGGTCCATTGCAATCGCGAACAGCGCGTCCATGCACGCGTCCACGACCCCCTCCGCCCGCCGCCGCGCCATCACAAGCGCACCGGCAAAGCGGCTGGCGACACCAAAACCCCAGGATTTCCGTGGATCGGGGCTCGTTGCGCGATAGACACAGTTCGCCACCCCGCAAAATACATACTCGAACCGAACCTCGATGTCAAGGAAAATCCGAAGCGGCCCGCGAGAGCGCCACCGCGCGCCCCCGCCGCCGCATCAGGCGCCAAAACGCCAGTATTTCCGTGGATCGGGGCTCGTTGCGCAGCAGGCGCAGTTCGCCACTCCATCAAATACATACCCGAGACGAACCTCGGTGTCAAGGAAAATCCTAAGTGACTCGTCCGCCCCGCGCCGCGCTAGCGCAACCCCAGGATATCGCCCAGCCGGTCCAGCCCCGCCCCCAGGCTCGCCACCCACGCTCGCGCAGGCGACTCGCCGAGCAGCATCGCCTCCACCAGCCCCGCGTGAAACCCGCCGAGCCGGCGCATCACCGCGCGGTACTTGTCCCTCGGCGTCGGGGATTCCGGGTCGCGCGCCTCGCGCTCCCGGTCGGGGTCGAACACCTCGCCCAGCGCCTCGTCGAGCGTTTCCAACCGCGCCACCACGCTCGGCGCCAGCCCCGCCGCGAGCATGAGCATATGCGCGACCCGCGCCGCGTCGTGCTGGCGCGGCGTGATCAGCCGTGCCGCCAGCAGCCGGTCATAGACCGTCGCGTCCTCGTAACGTGTCACCTCAAGCGGCTTGCCGCGCGTCGCGGTCATGCGCCGCTCGCTCAGCGTCTCCCGGTGGGAGGGCCGCGCCGCCCACGCCCCCGCAACCCTGTTTCCGTCCCGCTTCGCGCTCAACCGCGCGCCTCCCCGGCGGGCACGCGTATCCCCGCCCGCCGCCGCGCCTCGGCCAGCTGCGCCCCCGTCAGCACCGAGATCGCCACCGGCCCCCGCTCCACCGGCCCCCGCTCCACCGGCCCACGCTCAGGCAGCCGCCTCCCCTCGCACCCATGGCGCCGCAGCACCTCGGCCGCCTGCTCGGGCGTGCAACGTTGCCCCTCCGGCACGGCATCGCGCGGCGGCGGCAGCGCGGCGCGCACCGGGCGGTGCTCCCGCAACCAGGCGTCCAGCACGCCGCGCAGCTCCGCGTAGGTCGGCACCGGGTGGCGCCCGCGCGCGCACCGTGCCGCCTGCTCCAGCGTGTCGCGGTTGAACGCCTCCAGCGCCACGTCGTCGAGCACCCGCAGATAGAGGCGCAGCGCCGCCGCCGCCTCGCCCGAATATCCCGGCGAGACCAGCGGCGCCAGGCTCGCGAGCCACGCCTCCCGGCTCGGCTAGGCCTGTCGTTGCTGGGTCGAAACCGTGTTCATGCCGCCGACTCCCCTTCTGCGAATCCGAAAATGTCCACCACCTTGCGCATCTGCGCCGCGTGGGAGAGCGGGTGCTCCGCCCGCCCGCCGCCCCGCGCCACGGCCGCCGCGGCAAGCCAGGCCGCCGGGTCGCCCGGCCGGTCCGTCTCCGCCTGGCGGATCAGCGCCACCCCCACCGCGCAGTCGTCGCGCAACTCCCGCAGCAGCTGCCCCAGGAACATCCGCGAGGCCCCCTCGGTGCGCCCCGTCATCCGCCGGAATGCCGCCATCCCCTCGTTCCAGAACTCATGACGAACATCGAACGTCCCGCGCGCGGCCTCGCCGCGCCGTTCCGCAGGAACGGAACCTTCTGTGGCTGTGAAGGTCGCGCGACAACGCGCGTGTGCATTCACGTGCGCCGCGTTTGCACCCGCGCTTGCAGGTGCATTTGCAGGTGCATTTGCAGGTGCATGTGCATCCGCCCCGCGCCCGTGCCGCGCCCGCGCCGCCGTCTGGCGCTTGCCGCTGATCTCCGCCGCCCGCGCCAGCTCCGCGTCCGCGCGCTTCTGGTGCAGCAGCCCGTCCTCCCCGCGGGTGAAGAACCGCCGCACCGCGCCCGCATGCGCGCGCCACGCCCGCGGCTCCATCTTCACGATGGATGCCAGCTGCGCGTCGTCGTCCGGCAGCGGCCCCGCGCGCCAGTACTCCATCAACAGCAGCAGATAGGCGCCGTGCTGCACCGTGCTCAGCCGCATCGTGTCGGCGAGATAGTCGCCGATATAGAGCGGCATCCAGGTATCGGTCCTGCTCATCGCGCGCGCACCGGGCAGCACGCCCCCACGTTGCGCCCCGGCAACAACATCGCGCCCCTCACGGACGCA
>JAJYFW010000217.1 GCA_021785335.1 Pseudomonadota bacterium | reverse complement strand
GTCCGGCGGCTCCGCCGTTCCCCGGGCGCTGATGGCCGAATACGCGAAACTCGGCGTCACCATCTCCCATGCCTGGGGCATGACCGAGAGTTCCCCCGTCGCCACCTGGAACTCCCCGAAACCCTCCACGCTCGCGCTGGACGCCGAGGCCCGCCTCGACGAACAGGCGACGCAGGGCCGCGCCGTCTTCGGCATCGACGTCCGCGCGGAAAATGAGGCGGGTGAAACCCCATGGGACGGGCGGACCCAGGGCAACCTCGTCTTCCGCGGCCACTGGGTCGCCAGCGGCTACTACCGCATGCCGGAAACCTCGGTCGGCGACGACGGCTGGTTCCCCACCGGCGATGTCGGCGTCTTCTCGCCCGCGGGCTACGTCGTCCTCACCGACCGCACCAAGGACCTCATCAAGTCCGGCGGCGAATGGATCAGCTCCATCGCCATCGAGAACATCGCCGTCGCCCACCCGGACGTGGCGGAGGCCGCCGCCATAGCCGTCCCGGATCCGAAATGGGGCGAGCGCCCGCTGCTCATCGTCGTCCCCCGCCCCAACTGCGCCCCGACGCCGGAATCGCTGCGCGCCTTCTACAAGGACAAGGTCCCAGGCTGGTCGATCCCGGACCGCGTCGTCATTGCCGAGAGCCTGCCGCACGGCGCGACGGGCAAGATCCTCAAGACCGAACTCAGGCGCCTCTACGCAGCCTGACGTTGCCGGACCGTCACGACAGGCAACGCACTCTCACCCCGGCATGACGCGCCGGTAGAGGTGCCATGTCGCGTGCCCCAGCACCGGCATCGCCACCACCAGCCCCAGGAACGCCGGAACCGACGCCAGCGCCAGCACCCCGGCGACGATCAGCCCCCACACCGTCATCGTCCCCTTGTTCGCCAGCACCGCCCGCACCGAGGCGCGGAGCGCCACGGCCAGCCCCACGTCGCGATCGAGCAGCAGCGGGAACGCCAGGAACAGCAGGAGCGCCAGCGCGGCGAAGAAAAACCCCACCACGATCCCGATCGCCGCCATCGCATGCCCGGCTGGCGTCGCGATCACGTCATGCACGAACAGGCTCATAGAGACCGGCGGCTTCGGTCCCAGCGTCAGCATATAGATCGCGAACGCCGCCCACAGCCACACCAGCAACTCCGCCACCATCGCCAGGCTCAGCACCACGATCTCGCCGAACGCCGGCGAGCGCAGAACCTCGAGCGCGTCGCCCGTGGCGATCGTCCCGCCGCGCTCGCGGCTTCGGCTCATCGCATAGAGCCCGAGCCCCGCCACCGGCCCCACCAGCGCGAAGCCGGAGGCGAGCGGGAACAGCAGGTGCAACAGCCCATGCCCGAACACGACATAGGCCAGCACCAGCCCCACCACCGGGTACAACACGCAGAGGAAGATCGCATCGGTGCGGCAGGCGAGAAAATCGTCCAGCCCCGCCCGCAGCGCGGCGCCGATGTCCCCGATCCCAATCCTCGCGACGCGGACCGGCGCGTCGCCGCGCTCCGCCTCCGCCACCGCCCGCCCCGCGCTGCCCACCGCGACACCTGCGAGCCGCAACTGATCCGCGCCCCATTCGATGGGGTTCCTGATCGTCGTCATGGCGTTCCTCCCACGTGACCGAAGCACGGGGCGAAAATCGACAGGTCGCGGCCGGTCACGCGCACCGCGATCCGCCACGCGCGCAGCATAGCACGTGGGCGCCCCGCCCGGCCGCGATTCAGGTGGCGATATCGTTACGAAGCTGCCATGCGGCGATGCATCAAACCCGCTCGATCAGCGCCGCGATCCCCTGGCCCACGCCGATGCACATCGTCGCGATCGCCCGCTTCTGCCCGCGCGCCTCCAGCGCCGAAAGTGCCGTCAGCGCCAGCCGCGCCCCGCTCATCCCGAGCGGATGCCCGAGCGCGATTGCGCCGCCATGCGGGTTCACATGCTCCGCGTCGTCCGCGAGCCCAAGCTGGCGCGTCACGGCCAGCCCCTGCGCCGCGAACGCCTCGTTCAGCTCGATCACATCCACGTCACCGAGCGAAACCCCGGTCCGGGCCAGCAGCTTCCGCACCGCCGGCGCCGGCCCGATGCCCATGATCCGCGGCTCCACCCCCGCGGTCGCCATCGCCACCACGCGCCCGCGCGGTGTCAGCCCATGCTTCCTCGCCGCAGCCTCGGAGGCGAGGATCAGCGCCGCCGCCCCGTCATTCACGCCCGAGGCATTTCCCGCCGTCACCGTCCCCGGATTGCGGAACGGCGTTTTGAGCTTTGCCAGCCCCTCCAGCGTCGTGTCGGCGCGGGGGTGTTCATCGGTATCCACCACCACCTCGCCCTTGCGCGTCCTGATCGCAACGGGCGAAATCTCGCGCGCGAAAAAACCCGCCTTCTGTGCCGCGGCACAGCGCTGCTGGCTCCGGTACGCGAACGCATCCTGGTCCGCCCGCGAGACCTGGAACGCCTCCGCCACGTTCTCCCCGGTCTCCGGCATCGAATCGATCCCGTACTGAACCTTCATCATCCCGTTGACGAACCGCCAGCCGATCGTGGTGTCGTAGACCTCCGCCGCGCGCGAGAACGCCTCCCCCGCCTTGCCCATCACGAACGGCGCCCGCGTCATGCTCTCGACACCTCCCGCCAGCATCAGCTCCGCCTCGCCGGTGCGGATCGCCCGCGCCGCAGTCCCCACGGCGTCGAGCCCGGATCCGCACAGCCGGTTGATCGTCGCGCCCGGCACATCGACGGGATATCCCGCGAGCAGTGTGGCCATCCGCGCCACGTTGCGGTTGTCCTCCCCCGCCTGGTTGGCGCAGCCCATGTAGCAATCGTCGAGCGCACCCCAGTCCACGCCGGCGTTCCTCTCGCGCAGCACGCGCAACGGATGCGCCGCGAGGTCGTCGGTGCGCACGTCCCTGAGCACCCCGGCATAGCGTCCGATCGGGGTGCGCACGAAGTCGCAGATGAAGGCCTCAGGCATCGCGTTTCCTCCGGAATTCCGCGCCCCGTCTAGCACGTCGCCCGTCGCCCGGCGAGGCGCCGGCGCCCGCCCGCTTCCGTCAGAACGGCATCAGGAAGTTCAGGATCTGTTGCCCCCAGGGCGGCGTCTGCACATCCGTGAGCTGCCCGCGCCCGCCATAGGACAGCCTGGCTTCCGCCATCCGGTCCAGCGAGATCGTGTTGTTGCTGTCGATATCCTCCGGCCGCGCCACGCCGGAAACCGAGAGCCGCCGCAACTCACCGCCCACGCGCACCTCCTGCGAGCCGGAGATCACCAGGTTCCCGTTCGGCAGCACCTGCGTCACCACGCCCGCCAGCTGCAATGAAACGCCCTCGCTGCGCTTCAACTCCGCCGTCCCCGTGTTGCCGGTGGCGGAGGTCGTGGACAGCGCGCTGGCCGGGTTGAGTCCCGCGAACATGCGCGGCAGTTGCGTCTCCAGCCCCAGTACGTTCGGCATCCCCGCGGACTGATTGCTCGCCCGTGTCGCCGTGGTGTTGTTCTTGAGGCTCGCCGTCGAGTTGATGTTCACCACCACGGTCACCAGGTCGCCCACCCGCGCCGCGCGCTGGTCGCGGAAAAAGGCCCGGCTCCCCGGCCGCCACAGCGCGTCCGGCGCCGGCCGCGCGGTGCGCGGCCGCGGCATCGGCATGGTCAGCGGGCGCCAGCCCGGCGCGCGCGTAGGATCGGCGGTCGGCGACATGCCGGGCGGCCCGCCGATCTCCGAAAGCCGCGTGAGGTTCGCGCATCCCCCCAGCAGCACCAGCAGCACCAGCGGCACCGGCAGCGCCCTCCGCCGCGAGAGGCTCATCGCCGCACCGCCGAATAGGCTGCGCCCCGCGGCAGCGGAATGCTGCCCCGCTCCACCGCCACCCGTCCGGGCCCGATCACCGAGGCGCGCACCACCGCGCGCGAGATCGGGTTCAGCACATCGACGCTCTGCCCGGTCCCGGCATCCGCCAGCGCCACCCCGATCGCCGTGACGGCCAGCCCCGGTGCCGCGATCTCCATTTGCGCCCGCTGCCCGCGCGTGACGGTCGGCAGCGTCACCAGGTCACGGAGCGGCACCGGCGCGCCTGCCTTCACCACTCGCCGCACGCCCTGCCCGAATGCCGCCGCAGCATGGCGCAACACCACGCCGCGCGCGGCCGGCGCCGCCACCTCCCGCTCGACGAAATCGCCAGGCCCCAGTATCATTCCGTGTTCGAGACGATGCGCCGCAACCGGCAGTCGCACCCGCCGCACGCTGCGCCCCGCCACCGGCACGGTGATCGCTGGCTCGCCCGGCACCGCGACCGCCAGCACGCCCCGGAACCCGCCCTCGTTGGCGTCATAGGAAAGCTGCTCGACCACCAGCCGCGGCTTCGCCCCCACCGGCAGCATCGGCGCCGAAAATCCATCCAGCACAACGGAACTTCCCGCCGCCGCCCCGAGCCCCGCCAGCGCCCGGCGCAGCGCCCTCAGCACCGGCGCCTCGCCCAGCGGCTCGCCCGGACGCACCAGCACCGCGCGCTCGAACCCTGTCGCCGGCCGCCACGCCACGCCATACTCGCGCGCGATCGCCGCCAGCTGCCGCGCGCCGACGCTGATCCGCGAGCCCGGCGCCGGCGCCGGCCCCAGCACGCGGCCGGCTTCGCTGCCCGCCCCGGCAAACAGATCCCTGAGGCGCACCACCGGCGCGGCCAGCGTCGTGAACGGGCGCAGCGTCGCCGCGGCCGCGGGACCCGTCAGC
>JAJYFW010000216.1 GCA_021785335.1 Pseudomonadota bacterium | reverse complement strand
ACGTTCGCCGCGGGGTGATCCCGGATAGCTCAGCTGGTAGAGCAAGCGGCTGTTAACCGCTCGGTCGTAGGTTCGAGTCCTACTCCGGGAGCCACCACCTTCCGTTCTCCCGCCACCATCCCGGACCGCACCAGTGGCGCATGCCTCGAGATCGGCATGCGCACCGATGACGCCCGCGGGATCCTGGCGCGGCAGGCGTATTAGGCGGCGGCGGGAACCTCCCTTGCCGGCGGCTCGACTCCGGGCGCGAGCCAGGCCACGCGCCCGCCGGCGATGGTCGCTCGCAGGCGCGGGATGCCGTTGTCCACCGCGACCGCGATGAGGTCAGCGCGCAGGCCGGGCGCGACGCGGCCGCGGTCGGAGAGGCGCGCGGCGCGGGCGGGGTTGGACGAGACCAGCGCCCAGGCCTCGGCGAGCGCCATCCCGTCGGCGGCAAGCCGGAACGGAGCTTCCAGGAGGCACGGATAGAAATAGTCGCTGGCAAGCACGGTGCAGAGGCCGCGCCGCGCCATGGCGGCGGCCGACGCCCAGCCGAGATGCGAGCGCCCACGCACCACGTTGGGGGAACCCATGACCACCGCCTCGTCGGCTTCCCGCGCGGCGACGGCGACCGCCTCGGCCATCGGGAACTCGCAGATCGCGGCGCCGAGGGAGCGAAACGCGGCGCGGTCCTCCACGGTTGCGTCGTCGTGGCTCGCCATGGGCAGTGCGGCCTCGCGCGCGGCCGTGGAGACGATGCGGCGGGCGGCTTCCACCTCTGTCGCGCGTGCGGCGGCGGCGTGGGCAACCTCCCGAAAGGCCTCCACGCTCATGCCGGCGCGCTCGGCGTACTTGGCGGCTGTGGCGTCGTCGCCAAGCTTCTTGACGATGGAGGGCGTGTGGTCGTTGTAGGCAAGGAGATGCACCTCGCCGGCGCGGATGGCGGCGGCGGCCTCCTCCGCGGCATCGACGTTGTACGCCTCCCATCGCAGGTGCACGCGCATCTCGCAGGCGAAACGATCCTGCGCGAGCGCCGCGAGCAGGGCGCGCCACATCCCGATGCCGCGCAGGCCTGGCTCCCAGGAGAGCGTGACGCCGTGGAAGGCGGTCGTGATGCCGTTGGCGAGGAGCTGGCGCTCAGTCTCCGCGAGGGCCAGGCCCACCGGGAAGTTCACGCCCGGACGGGGCTGCAACTGCCGCTCGAACGCATCGCCGTGGATGTCGACGATGGCGGGTAGCAGCAGCGCGCCGCGCAGATCCCAGCCCGATGCTTCCGTGAAGCCGGCGATGCGCCCGTCCGCGATGGCGAGGTTGCGTTCGGCGAGCCCGTCTTCCGTCAGCACACGCGCGTTGGCGAGGATCATGCGGCTTCGGCTCCGGGCTCGAACACGATCTGGACGCGCGGCGTCGGGTAGCGCGAGAGGCCGAATTCGACCACGCGGCCCTGGACGTCCACGTTGATGTTCTCGGCTACCAGCAGCGGGCGGCTGCGCGAGGTCTCGAGCAACGCCGCCTCCTCCGGGCGCGGCAGGCGGGCGCTGACGCGCGTGACCCGGCGGAAATAATCGGCGACGCCGAGCGAGCCCAGCGCCGCGCTGATCGTGCCATGCGCCGAGAGCGCTGCCGCGATGCCGGGAAATCTTGTGAGAGCGAAATGATGCTGGGCGAGGCTGACCGGCCGGCCGTCGGCGAGGCCGAGCCGCTCCAGTCGCACCATGGCGCCGCCCGTCTCGATGCCCAGCGCCTCGGCGATGGCGCGCGGCGCGGGAACGGTGGCGAGCGACAAAACGCGGCCGGAGGGCTCGCGGTCATGGCGGCGGATCCATTCCGAAAAGCGGGTCCGGGCGGAGACCTCGTAGTCCAGCACGTCCTCGGCGACGAAGCTGCCGCGCCCCTGCTCGACGCGCACCTGGCCGTCCCGCGCGAGTTCCTCGATGGCCCGGCGGACAGTGTGGCGGTTGACGGCATAGCGCTGGGCGAGCTCGGCCTCGGTGGGGAGGCGGGCGCCGGGCGCAAGCGAGCCCTCGGCGATGGCGTGCTCGATGTCGCCAGCGATCTGACGCCACAGCGCGACGCCGCTGCCGCGGACGGCGGCGCCCGGTGTCGTTTTGTCGCCGGCGTGGGCAGACCAACCCTGCCCGACAAGCGTTGTCATCGTCGTTTCATCCCGCGCGAGGCTGACGGCGTGTCATCAGGCTTGCGGTTTAGGGGACGTCGGTCTAGCTGTCTAGACATCCGCATGAGTGCAGCAGCCCCCTCCCTTACCGACGAACACCCCAACCGCGCGCGGGCCGAGTGGATGGGCCTGCTGGCTCGCGCCCGGCCCGCGGAACTCGCGGCGCTGCTGGAACAGGCGCCCGCGCTGCCGGGCTATGCCCTGCTGCGCGGACCGGAGACGGGGCTGGTGATGCTGCGCGGACGCGCGGGCGGCGGCGGCGCGCCGTTCAACCTCGGCGAGATGACCGCCACGCGCGCGAGCGTGCGCGACGCCGAGGGGCGCATCGGGCACGCGACGGTGGCCGGGCGCGACGCGGCGCACGCGCTGGCGGCGGCGCGGCTCGACGCGGCGTTGCAGGATCCGGCGCGGCACGGGGCGCTGAAGGCGATGGTCCTCGAGCCGCTCGCGGAATCGGAAGCACAACGACGCGCCGCCCTCGCCCGCCGCGCCGCTGCGACGCGCGTGGATTTCTTCGCATTGACGACACAGCGTTGAGCGCGATGGCAGCGGACATCCTCGCCCATCCCGGCTTTGCCGACCCGGTGCACGACGCGCAGGCCTCCTTCCGCGCGCTGCTGCAGGCGCTGGCGCGGCCGGGGACGCTGCATGCGGTGGCGGTACCGCCCGATCCGCCGGCGCCGCTCGCGCCCGCGACCGCCGCGGTCCTGCTGACGCTCGTCGATGGCGACGCGCCGGTGCATCTCGCGGGGCATTTCGCGGCGCTGGCGCCATGGGTCGCGTTCCACACCGGGAGCGGTGATGCGGCGGCGGACGAGGCGGCCTTTGTGCTGGCCGATTCATTGCCGGAGTTTGCCGGACTGCGGGCCGGCAGCGACGAGATTCCCGAGGCATCGGCGACGGTGATCCTGCAGGTGCTGGCACTGGATGGCGGGCCGCCGCTCATCCTGCGCGGACCCGGGGTCGAGACGATGCGGGAGTTCGCGCCACTCGGGTTGCCGGGGGATTTCTTTGCGCGCTGGGCGGCGAACCGCAGGCTCTATCCGCGCGGCATAGACCTGGTGCTGTGCGCCGGGGACCGCATCGCCGGCCTGCCACGCTCCACCACCGTTACGGGGTCGCGATAATGGCGTATGTCGCGGTCAAGGGAGGCGAGCGCGCGATCGACGCGGCGCATGCCTGGCTCGCCGCCGAGCGGCGTGGCGACACCGCAGTCCCGGAAGTCACGACCTCGCAGATCCGCGAGCAACTCGGCCGCGCCGTCGACCGGGTGATGGCGGAGGGTTCGCTCTACGACCCCGATCTCGCGGCGCTGGCGATCAAGCAGGCACAGGGCGACCTGATCGAGGCCGGCTTCCTGCTGCGCGCGCTGCGAACCACGCTGCCGCGTTTCGGCGCCTCGCTGCCGGTCGAGACCGCGACGATGCGGCTGGCGCGGCGCATCTCGGCGATCTTCAAGGACTTGCCGGGCGGCCAGGTGCTGGGGCCTACCTATGACTACACGCACCGGCTGCTGGATTTTTCGCTGGCCGTGAACGGAACGCGGGCGAGCGCGCCGGAGGCCGAGGCTCGCACCGAGGCTGCACCGCGCGTGCCGGACATTCTCGGCCGCGAGGGACTTCTGGAGGCGGATGGCACCGTGGCGGAGAGTGGGGGCGACGCGGAGCCGTTCGACCTCACCCGCGCGCCACTCACCTTCCCGGCCCCGCGGGACGCAAGGCTGCAGGGGCTGGCGCGCGGCGACGAGGGGTTCCTGCTCGGGCTCGGCTATTCGACGCAGCGCGGCTACGGCAACAACCATCCGTTCGTCGGCGAGCTGCGCGTGGGCGAGGTGAATGTCGAGATCGTGCCGCCGGAGCTCGGGTTTGCCGTTTGCATCGGCGCGGTGGAGCTGACCGAATGCCAAATGGTCAACCAGTTCGCGGGGTCGAAGACACAGCCGGCGCAGTTCACCCGCGGCTACGGCCTCGCGTTCGGGCATGCGGAGCGCCGCGCGATGGCGATGGCGCTGGTCGACCGGGCGCTGCGCGCGGAGGAGCTGGGCGAGGCGCGCACCGCGCCGGCGCAGGATGCGGAATTCGTGCTTTCCACCTGCGACAATGTGGAGGCGACGGGGTTCGTCGAGCACCTGAAGCTGCCGCACTACGTGGATTTCCAGTCGGAGCTGGAAACCATACGGCGGCTGCGCGGGAACACGGGGAAGCCCGCGACGAGCCTGCCGGAGGCAGCCGGATGAAGGGCTATAATTTCGCCTATCTCGACGAGCAGACCAAGCGCATGCTGCGCCGCGCGCTGCTGAAGGCGGTCGCGATACCCGGCCACCAGATTCCGTTCGGCGCGCGCGAGATGCCGCTGCCCTATGGCTGGGGCACCGGCGGCATCCAGGTGACGGCGTCCGTGATCGGGCGGGGCGACACGCTCAAGGTGATCGACCAGGGGGCGGACGACACCACCAACGCGGTTTCCATCCGCCGGTTCTTCGCGAAAACGGCGGGCATTCGCACGACCACGCGTACCGCCGAGGCGACGGTGATCCAGACGCGGCATCGTATTCCTG
>JAJYFW010000215.1 GCA_021785335.1 Pseudomonadota bacterium | reverse complement strand
CTTCGGTCAGCATCTTCGCCGCGATCGTCTCGGCCGCGTGGCGGCGCTGGTTCTCCGTCCAGTCGGCGGCGACCTGCTTTTCGACCTCGGCGAACGGCTTCTCGTGCGCCGGAATGATCGATTTGACCTCGAGCGCGAAATAGCCGCTCACACCGCCGTTGGGCGTCGCCGGACCGTCGATCAGCCGCGGCAGGTCGCCGGGCCTGGCGTGAAACGCCTCGGCGACCAGCGCCTGGCGCAGCGCCGCGTCGCCGGGAATGGGCGCGGGCTTGCCGGCCTCGGTCAGCCCCTGCGCGTCGAGCGTGCCCTCGACGGCGCCGAGGCCGAGATTGCCCGGCAGCGAGGCCAGCGCCGCGCCGCCGGCGAGCAGGTTGTCGAGCTTGGTGGCGCGCGCGTCCATCAGGCTCGCGGCGCGGCGGTCGATCAGCGCGCGTTTGATCGCGTCATGCATCTGGGCAAGCGTCGGCGTCACCGCGTGGGTGATGCCGGTCACCTTGAACACCACGCTGCCGGTCGGCGCCGCGATGGGGCCGGTGACCTCGCCCTGTTTCGCCGCGAAGGCGGCATCGGCGAGTGCCGGGGTGGGGAAGGCGCCGCGCGCCGCGTTGGCGAGGCTGAGCGCCGTCGCGCCGTCCTTCTTCGCCATCGCCTGCACCGCGGCCCAGTCCGCCCCCGATTTCCAGGCCTCGGCGATCGCCTTCGCCTTCGCCGCATCGGAGGCCGTCACGATCTGGACACTGCGCTTGCCGGTCTGCACCAGGCTTGGCTCCTCGCGCTTGAACTCCGCGGCGATCTCAGCCTCGGTCACCTTGATCTCCGGTGCGAGCGTGCGCGGCGAGAGCACCACGGCGCGGATGCGCCGGTACTCCGGCGCGCGGTAATCCGCCGGGTGGTTGGCGTACCAGCGTTGCAGGTTGCGCGCCGTGGGTGTGGGCGGCGCCGGCATCGCCGAGGCGAGCACCGTCGTCGCGTCGGCGACGCGCGTCTCGCCGCGGTAGCGGTAGACCAGCTTCGCCAGCACCTCGGGGCTCACGATCCCCGAGCGCAGCGCGCCGAAATACTGCGTGCGCGCCAGCTGCCCCTGCATCAGGTCGAGGAACTGCGCCTCGGTGAGGTTGTTGCGGCTCAGCACCGCCTGGAACGTCGCGGTGTCGAACTGGCCGGAGGGGCCCTGGAAGGCCGGGATCGCCCAGATCGCCTGCTGCAGCGCCTGCTTCGGCACGATGATGCCGAGCCGGCCGATCGCGGTGTCCACGGCCGTCGAGGTGATGAGCTGGTCCACGACCTGGGCCGCCACCGCCTTGCGGATCTGGACCGAGGGAAGCTGGCCCTGCGGCATCGAGGCCTGGATGCGCTGCAGCTGGCTCTGGTAGGCCTGCTCCGCCTGGGCGAGCGTGATCTTCTGCCCGGCCACGCGCGCGACCGGGGGAACGCCGCCGGTGAGGTTGATGCGCGCGGCCACGCCCCAGAACACGAAGGCAGCCACCAGTGCGAGGAAGAACAGGCGCACGGGCCAGGTATCGAGCGAGCGGCGCAGGATAGCGAGCATGCTTGGCTTTCAGGCTTGTGGGGCGAGCTTGCGGGGCGGTTTTGCGGAGCGCGCGTTGAAGGGGGGGCGTGGCGCGGCGCACCATAGGCAGGCCGCGTCGCCAATGCCATACCGTGCGCGCCAGCCTGCAGGAGGATCGCGCATGCGCCGGATGATCGCCGGGAACTGGAAGATGAACATGCTCGCGGACGGGGCGGCCCAGCTTGCCGGCGCACTGCGCCGTGGCGCCGCCGGCAAGGGGGGCGTTGGGCTCGGCTGCGAGCTGCTGGTCTGCCCGCCGGCGACGGTGCTCGCCGCCGTCGCGCGTGCCCTGCTCGGCTCTGCCTGCCAGGTCGGCGCCCAGGACTGCCATGCGGAAGCCTCGGGCGCCCATACCGGCGACCTCTCGGCGCCAATGCTGCGCGACGCCGGCGCCACCCACGTCATCCTCGGCCATTCCGAGCGGCGGGCGAACCACGGCGAGACCGACGCCGTGGTCCAGGCCAAGGTCCATGCCGCGACCAGGGCCGGGCTCGTTCCCATCGTCTGCGTCGGCGAGACGCTGGCCGAGCGGGAAGGGGGCTGGGCCGAATCCGTGGTCGCCGGCCAGCTCGCCGGCAGCCTGCCGCCCAATTTCGGCCAATCGGGCTTCACCGGCCTCGTCGCCTACGAGCCGGTCTGGGCCATCGGCACCGGCCGCACCCCCACCGAGGCGGACATCGCAGCCATGCACGCCGCGATCCGCCACCGCGTCGGGCCCTCCATCCGCATCCTCTACGGCGGCTCGGTGAAGCCCGATAACGCGGCTGCGATCCTTGCCCTGCCGGAGGTGGGCGGCGCGCTGGTCGGCGGCGCCAGCCTCGACGCCGAATCCTTCCTCGCCATCGCCGCCGCCTGCCCGGCGTGAGGGGCGGGCGGCCACGGGTTGATCTTGCCCACGCAGGCGCTACAAGCCCGCAGCCTTGCGCCCCGCGCCGCCATCGTTGCCGTCCCCGCCCGCCTGACCGCCCTGCCTGATCCCAGAACCCGCGAGTTCCGCGCCCCCATGAGACTTGTCCTGCTCATCGTGTTTCTCTTCGTCACCATCGCGCTGATCGGCGTCGTGCTGATCCAGCGCAGCGAGGGCGGTGGGCTCGGCATCGGCTCCTCGCAGGGCATGGGCGCGTTCATGGGCGGGCGCGGCACCGCCAACCTGCTGACCCGCACCACCGCGGTGCTGGCGACGATCTTCTTCGCCCTCTCGCTCACGCTGGCGCTGCTCGGCCACTCCTCGGGCGGCGGCGGCCTGCTCGCGCCGCCCCCGCCCGCGGCCACGGCGCCGGGCAAGCCTGCCCCCGCGCCCGCGCCCACGGGCCCGGTCGTTCCGACAAAGTAGGCTGGCGCCCTTGCCAGCGACTCCGGGTGCGGCCTATCAAGGCCGCCCATGACGCGGTTCGTCTTCATCACCGGCGGCGTGGTCTCATCCCTCGGAAAAGGCATTGCATCGGCGGCCCTCGGCGCCCTGCTGCAGGCGCGCGGATATTCCGTGCGGCTGCGCAAGCTCGACCCGTACCTCAATGTCGATCCCGGAACGATGTCGCCGCTCCAGCACGGCGAGGTCTTCGTCACCGATGACGGTGCCGAAACCGACCTCGACCTCGGCCACTACGAGCGATTCACTGGCGTCGACGCCACGCGCGCCGACAACGCCACCACCGGGCGCATCTACGCCGAGGTGATCGCGCGCGAGCGCCGCGGCGACTATCTCGGCGCCACCGTGCAGGTCATTCCGCACATCACCGACGCGATCAAGGCGGTGATCACGGCCGACGTGCTCGATGCCAACGGCCACGAGGCTGACTTCGCGCTGATCGAGATCGGCGGCACCGTGGGCGACATCGAGAGCCTGCCGTTCCTCGAGGCGATCCGCCAGCTGGGCAACGAGCTCGGACCGCAGCGGGCCATGTTCGTCCATCTCACCCTGCTGCCGTGGATCAAGACCGCGGGCGAGCTCAAGACCAAGCCGACGCAGCATTCGGTGAAGGAGCTGCTCAGCGTCGGCATCCAGCCGCAGATGCTGCTCTGCCGCTGCGACCGCCCGATCCCCGAGAACGAGCGGCGCAAGCTCGCGCTGTTCTGCAACGTGCGGGCGGAGGCGGTGATCGCGGCACTCGACGTCGACACGATCTACGCCGTACCGGAATCCTACCACGCCGAGGGCATGGACCGCGAAGTGCTGCGCCATTTCGGCCTCGCCTTCGATCGCGAGCCGGATCTTTCGCCCTGGCACGGCATCGTCGGGCGCGCGCGCAACCCGGAGAGCGAGGTCGGCATCGCCGTCGTCGGCAAGTACACGGACCTGCTCGACAGCTACAAAAGCCTGGCCGAGGCGCTCGCCCATGGCGGCATCGCCAACCAGGTGAAGGTGCGGCTGGACTGGGTCGACTCCCAGGTGTTCGAATCACCGGACGCGGTGCGCCAGCTCGAGGGCGTGCACGGCATCCTGGTGCCAGGCGGCTTCGGCGAGCGCGGCACCGAGGGCATGATCGAGGCGGTGCGCTTCGCGCGTGAGCGCCAGGTGCCGTTCCTCGGCATCTGCTTCGGCATGCAGATGGCGGTGATCGAGACGGCGCGGCACCGCGCCAACCTGCCCGGCGCCTCCTCCACCGAGTTCGGTCCCTGCGCGGAGCCGGTCGTGGGCCTGCTCACGGAATGGGCGCGCGGCAACGAGATCGAGCGGCGCGCCGCCGGCGGGGACCTCGGCGGCACGATGCGCCTCGGCGCCTACCCCGCGGAACTCACGGAGGGCTCGCTGGTGCGCGAGATCTATGGCGGGCTTTCGCGCATCCACGAACGCCACCGCCATCGCTACGAGGTCAATGTCCGCTACCGGGAGCGGCTGGAGGAGGCGGGTCTGCGCTTCTCCGGCCTCTCGCCTGACGGTGTGCTGCCGGAGATCGTGGAGCGGCCGGACCATCCCTGGTTCATCGGCGTGCAGTTCCACCCGGAGCTGAAGTCGCGCCCGCTGGCGCCGCACCCGCTGTTCCGCGGCTTTATCGCCGCGGCCGTGAAACAGGCACGACTTGTCTAGCCCGCGCCATGTGACGGTGGGGCCGGTCGCCTTCGGCAACGACCTGCCCTTCGTGCTGATCGCCGGGCCGTGCCAGATCGAGAGCCGCGACCACGCGACGGAGGTCGCGCGCGAACTG
>JAJYFW010000214.1 GCA_021785335.1 Pseudomonadota bacterium | reverse complement strand
TGCACTGATTTATAAGATATTTTGTCGGATGGTGGGCGCGACAGGGATTGAACCTGTGACCCCCACCGTGTCAAGGTGGTGCTCTCCCGCTGAGCTACGCGCCCATCCGACGCGCGCTTCGTAATCGGCGCGCGGGGTCGGCGCAAGGTGGGGGTGGCGCAAGGCGCACCGGGTGCCGGCGTTGCGGCGGCGGTGTTGCGGCGTAAGGTTGGCTTCATGCTGATCCATGACCTCACTGCCGTCCTGTCCGCGTTTCTGGCCTCGCTGGTGGAAGTGGTGGAGGCGTTCACCATCGTGCTCGCAGTGGGGGTGACGAGCGGGTGGCGGCCGGCGCTGCTGGGCACCGGGGCGGGGCTCGCGGTGCTGACGGCGCTGATCGGGGTGCTCGGGCCGTTGCTGAACGCGGTGCCGCTGGAGGCGATGCAGGGGGTGATCGGGCTCCTGCTGCTGCTGTTCGGCATGCGCTGGCTGCGCAAGGCGGTGCTGCGCGCGGCCGGGCGCATTCCGCTACACGACGAGGAAGCGGCGTTCGCCAAGGAGCGGAAGCTGCTCGCCGGCAGGCCGGGATTCGCTGCCGGGACCGTGGCGTTCCAGGGCGTGCTGCTGGAAGGCGTCGAGGTGGTGTTCATCGTGATCGCGGTGGGCACCGGGCGGGGGCTGCTGGGTGCCGCGAGCCTGGGCGCGGCGGCGGCAGCGGTGCTGGTGCTGGCCGCGGGGTTCCTGCTGCACCGCCCGCTCTCGCTGGTGCCGGAGAACACGCTGAAATTCGTCGTCGGCGTGATGCTCTCGGCCTTCGGCACGTTCTGGCTCGGCGAGTCGGTGGGGGCGGCATGGCCGGGGGCGGATTTCTCGCTGCTGCCGATGGCGCTCGGGTTCCTGTTCGCGGCGATCATCGGGGTGCGCATCGCGGAGGCGCGGATATGAGCGTGCTGCGGGCGGTGTGGGACGAGTTGCTGGGGCTGTTCGTCGATGACGGCTCGCTCGCCGCTGCGATCCTAGTGGTGGTCGGGCTGGTGGCGGTGCTGCGTGACACCGGAATGGTCGGCGGGCCGGTGGGCGGCGGGCTCCTGTTCGGCGGGCTGGTGCTGATCCTGCTGGAGAATATCCGGCGCAGCGCGCGGCGCTGAACGGGCAATCGCTGGCGCTGCGCCCGCGGCGGGGCGGCGGCGCTTTGATGCGTTGCGCATCGCGGCACTCGCGGGTTCAATGCCGGCAATGGACCTTCCGGCGTCGGATTCCCGGGCCGTGCGTGTCGAGCATCCCGCGGGGCCGGCGGTGCCGCTGGTGTTCGCGTCGCCGCATTCCGGCAGCGACTATCCGGCTGCGTTCGTGGCGGCGGCGCGGCTCGACCCCCTGCGGCTGCGGCAGAGCGAGGATTGCTATGTGGACGAGTTGTTCGCCGCGGCGCCCGCGCATGGCGCGACGCTGGTGGCGGCGAATTTTCCGCGCGCCTTCTGCGACGCCAACCGCGAACCGTGGGAGCTCGATCCCGCGATGTTCGAGGACGCGCTGCCGGACTGGGTGAACACGGCGAGTGCGCGGGTGGGCGCGGGGCTCGGCACCATCGCGCGGGTAGTCGCGACGGGCGAGCCCATCTATCGCGCCAAGCTTTGCTTCGCCGAGGCGCAGGCGCGGGTGGCGGCGACCTGGCAGCCCTTCCACGCAGCGCTGCGCGATGCGGTGGAGGACACGCGGCTTCGGTTCGGGGCGTGCCTGCTGGTCGATTGCCACTCCATGCCTGACGCCAGCATGCTGCCGCGGCGGCGCGCGGACATCGTGCTGGGGGATGCGCATGGCACGACCTGCGCCCCCGCGCTGGTGCGCCTGGTGGAGGAGGCACTGGTCGCCGAAGGGTTTTCGGTGCGGCGCAACGACCCCTATGCCGGGGGGTACATCACCCGCCATTACGGCCGGCCGCGCGAACGGGTCCATGCGCTGCAGATCGAGGTGAACCGGGCCCTCTACATGGATGAAACCACGCTCGATCGCGGCCCGGGGTTCGCGGCGACGCGAGTGCGGCTGACTCGCCTGGTGGCGCATCTGGCCGGCCGCACGGCGGCGGTGCTGGGCGTTCCGGCGGGGTAGCCGGACGAAAAAAATGGCGGTGCCTTGCGGCACCGCCAAGTTTAGGGAGGAAACGTCCAAGAAGCAGGAAAACGGTCGAAACCGTCTTGCTGCGGTGCACAAGATAGGCACGGTAGCGGTCGTTTGCAAGCGCAATTTTGCAGTGCAGCATCGCGTCAAAGGTTACGTTTTGGAGCTTGCGCGAATGCGGACTCACGTTCCGCTCACCCTGTCGGCTATAAGGAGGGTCATGCGCCGCCATTTAATTGCAGGGCTTGTCGCGTTTTTTGGATTGGCTGCCCTGGCCCAGCCGAGCTTGGCCGGCAATTCCCGCCTTGCGCCACCGGTTTATCTTTCGAGTTTCACGGCGAGGCATTCCGGCCAGCCGCGCAACGCGCCCGCAAACGTCTTCGGCCGCTGGGCGGTGCCGGCGCTGCCCGCCGGTGCGCCCACGGGACCCGATCCGGCGAACCCGGGCCTCGCCTGCCGCAAGGCGATCACCGCCGCGGAGGCGGCGGACCATGTGCCGCACGAGTTGATGCAGGCGATCGGGCGCGTCGAGAGCGGGCGGCCCAATGGCCATGGCGGCGTCGATCCGTGGCCGTGGAGCATCAATGTCGAGGGCACGGGCCACGTCTACGCGACCAAGGAGCAGGCGATCGCTGCGGTGCTGCGCTACGAGGCGCAGGGCGTCCGCTCCATCGACATGGGCTGCATGCAGGTGAACCTGCTGCACCACCCGCATGCGTTTGCAACGCTGCAGCAGGCCTTCGACCCGACGGCGAATGCCGCCTTTGCGGGGAAGTTCCTGGCCTCGCTGCATGCGGCGACCGGGTCCTGGGCCGCGGCGACCGCGGATTATCACTCGCAGACGCCCGCGATCGGCGCTGCCTACGCGCGCGAGGTGATGGCGGTGTGGCCGCTGGAACTGGGCCATGCGGCGCCTCCGGGGCTGACTGTGTTGCCGCCGCAGCTCGCGTTTGCCGCCGCGGCCGCGCCGCAGCCGGTGGCGGGAAACACTTTCAGCGAGAACATGTGGTCGCGCAATGTCTGGAACGCGGCGCCGAAGATGCCGGTCGGCAGCGGCGTGCTGCTGCGCGGGCCGCCGCCGGCGATCATCCGCCTGCCGCCCGGCGCCATTGGCAGGTCACTGGCCGCCTATCGCGCGGCGCCGGTGCAGATGGCGCGGCGACTGGCTCTCGCGCAACGGTAGGAGGCCGCTCTACCCTCGCCGGGGCGTGAGGGGGAGTTGATGTCCGATCCAGTGCAGGCGGCGCCGGGGTTGCAGCGGCGCGACTACGAGAAGGAGGCGACAGGGACGCTCGCGGGGGTGCGGGTGCTCGACCTGTCGCGGCTGTTCGCCGGGAACCTGCTGACGCAGATCCTGGGCGATTTCGGGGCCGATGTGATCAAGATCGAGCCGCCGGAGGGGGACACGCTGCGGGCGTGGACCGCCGAGGGGATCGCGACGCACTGGAAGGTTTATGCGCGGAACAAGCGCAGCCTGTGCCTGGATCTGCGGCGGCCCGAGGCGGCGGAGGTGATCAGGCGCCTGATGCCGGGGGCGGCGATGCTGGTGGAGAGTTTCCGCCCCGGCGTGCTGGAAGCGATGGGTTTGGCGCCCGAGGCGTTGCGCGCGATCAACCCGCGCCTGGTGGTGGTGCGGATCTCCGGCTGGGGGCAGGACGGGCCCTATGCGAGGCGGCCGGGGTTCGGGACGGTGATCGAGGGGTTCACGGGGTTTGCCTCGATGAACGGGTTTGCCGACCGCGAGCCGGTGCTGCCGCCGATGTACCTCGCCGATGCGGTCTCCGGCCTGTACGGCGCCTCATCGGCTGTGATCGCGCTGCGTGAGGCGGAACGGAGTGGGCTGGGGCAGACGATCGACCTCTCGCTGCTGGAACCACTGTTCGCGGTGCTGGGCACGCAGGCGGCGAATTACCGGCTGACCGGGAAGGTGAAGCCGCGCACCGGCAGCCGCTCCACCAACGCTTCGCCGCGCAATGTCTATCGGTGCAGCGACGGGCGGTATGTCGGGTTGTCCGCGTCGATCCAGAAGATGACGGAGCGGCTGTTCCGCGCGATCGGGCGGGAGGACATGATCAACGATCCGCGGTTTCGCACGAACGCCGACCGGCTGCGCCACCAGGACGAGCTCGATGCCGCGATCGCACCGTTCATCGAGCAGCGCACGCAGGCGGAGAACGTGGCATTCTTCGAGGCGGCCGAGGTGACGATCGGGCCGATCAACGACATCGCGGCAATCGTGCGCGACCCGCACGTGGCGGCGCGCGGGCTGCTCGCGGACTATCCTGACGACGAGATGGGGAAGCTGCCGATGCACGCGGTCGTGCCGCGGATGGACGCGACACGCAGCGTCAAAGACCCCCACGCGCTCCTCCCCGACGCACTGGAGCACTTAACAAAGGGCCGCGACGACCACAACAACAACTGGCGGAACAGGATTCGGAATCGAAGCTGGCGGAACAGGAACAGAATCGCCGAGATCAAAGTCCCCGCGTGGCCGATGCCGACCCAAAACACGAAGTTCGTGATGTCCCACGACCAGCCGACGCTCTTGTTCAGGCCCCAGGTGCCGATGCCGGTCCAGATCTCGTCGGTGATGCAGACGGCGCCGATGCTCAGCGCGGCCAGCGACAGC
>JAJYFW010000213.1 GCA_021785335.1 Pseudomonadota bacterium | reverse complement strand
CACGGCGACGCGCGCGCCTTTGCCCATGCGGTTGCGACCGACCGCTTCGTGATCCAGCTTGGCGACCTTGCGGATCACGGGCCGGACAGCGCCGGTGCGATCGAGATCGCGCTGGAGCTGCTCGCCACGGGGCGGGGATTGTTCCTGCTCGGCAACCACGACCTCAAGCTCGCGCGGGCGCTGCGCGGCGAGGCGGTGCGGCTGGACGCAGCGCTCGAGGCGACCCTGGCGCAGATCAGCCCTGCGCTGGCGAGGGAGGTGCTCCCGGCAATCCAGGCCGCGCCCGCCTGGCTGCGGCTGGGACATCATATTTTTGTCCATGCCGGCTTCCATTCCGTGATGCTCGACACATCGGCGCCGCCGCTTTCCGAGGGCCGCGTGCGTGGCCCGCTCTCTCGCGCGCTCTACGGCCAGCCGACCGGACGGATGCAGCCGGACGGCTACCCGGAGCGCAGCATCGCCTGGATCGGCTGGATTCCCGCGGGTTTCACCGTCTATTGCGGGCACGACCGGCGCAGCACCGACGGCCGGCCCTGGGTGCGGCGCAACGATGCGGGCGGCACCGCGGTGTTTCTCGACACCGGCGCCGGCAAGGGCGGGCACCTCTCCTGGATCGACCTGCCGCCGGCGGAGTAGCCGGCGACGTTTCATGTTCGACAGGATTCACAAGGCAGGCGAATTGAGGTAACTTAATAATAAAATAGCCGTAGGGAGAGGTCCATGCAGGACGGGAGAAAGGGGGGCGGTTTCAGCCCCTGGCATCTGCTGCTGCTGCTGCCGTTCGTCGTGACGCTTTGGCCGCCTTTCTACAACATGGCGGAGCCGACCTTCATCGGCCTGCCCTTCTTCTACTGGTATCAGCTCCTGTGGGTGCTGATCTCGGCGGCGTGCACCTGGGTGGTGCACCTGATGACGGACGAATAGGGGGCAGCGATGAAGACCGTGAACTGGACCGCCCTCATCATCTTCCTCGCGTTGTTCGCGCTGGTCACCTGGCTCGGCTTCGCCTCCGCGCGCTGGCGGCGCGGCAACCTCGACGAACTGCATGAATGGGGCCTGGGCGGGCGGCGCTTCGGCACTGTCGTCTCGTGGTTCCTGATCGGCGGCGACCTCTACACCGCCTACACCTTCATCGCGGTGCCGGCGCTCGCGTTCGGCGCCGGGGCGATCGCGTTCTTCGCCGTGCCGTACACGATCCTTGCCTATCCGATCCTGTTCGTCGTGTTCCCTCGGATGTGGAACGTCTGCCACAAGCGCGGCTACATGACCGCGGCGGACTTCGTCACCGGGCGGTTCGGCAACCGCTGGCTCGGGCTCGCCATCGCGCTGACCGGCATCCTGGCAACCATGCCCTACATCGCGCTGCAGCTCGTCGGCATCCAGGTGGTGGTGGGGGCGCTCGGCATCTCCGGCACCGGCTTCATGGCGGATCTGCCGCTGATCATCGCCTTCGCGGTGCTGGCGGCGTTCACCTTCTCCTCCGGCCTGCGCGCGCCGGCCTCGATCGCGATCGTCAAGGACATCCTGATCTACGTCACCGCCTTCGTCGCGGTGATCGTGATCCCGATGCGGATGGGCGGCTTCGGCGCGATCTTCGCCGCGGTTCCCAAGGCGCATCTGCTGCTGCCGGTGCCGGGGCCGCACACCACGGGTTTCTATGGCGTCTACGCCACGCTCGCCTTCGGCTCCGCGCTGGCGCTGTTCATGTACCCGCACGCGATGACCGGCATCCTCGCCGCCTCCAGCTCCAAGGCGATCCGGCGCAACTCCGTCATCATCCCGGCCTATTCGCTGATGCTCGGGCTGCTGACGCTGCTCGGCGTCTTCGCGGCCGCCGCGGGCCTGGCGAAGCTTCCGGAGTTCGCGGCGGGCTTCAAGCAGTACGCGGGCAACTTCGCGGTACCGGCGCTGTTCCTGCACTTCTTCCCTTCCTGGTTCGTCGGCATCGCCTTCGCGGCCGTGGGGATCGGGGCGCTGGTGCCCTCGGCGATCATGTCGATCGCGGCGGCCAACCTCTATACGCGCAACATCCACGGCCTGATCACCGGCCGCGCGCCGGAAGGGCCGCAGGAGGCGAAGATCGCCAAGTGGGTGTCACTCCTCGTCAAGGTCGGCGCCGTCGCGTTCGTCGTGTTCCTTCCGCTGAAGTACGCGATCGACTTCCAGCTGCTCGGCGGCATCTGGATGATCCAGACCGTGCCTTCAGTGATGCTGGGCGTGTTCACGCGCTGGTTCGACGACGTGGCGCTGCTCATCGGCTGGGCCGTGGGCATGGTGATGGGTACCTGGATGGCGGCAGCGATGAAGTTCGGGCCGGCCTACGTGCTCCACTTCGCCGGCTGGACGCTGCCCGGCTACACCGCGCTCTACACGCTGGTCGCCAACCTCGTCGTGACCATCGTGCTCACTCTGGTCCTGCGTGGAATGCGCGGCGAGCAGCGTGACGCGACGCTCGCCTCGGACTACGTCCCCTGAGGCGGGCCGGCTGGCCGGCGCGCCGCGGCGCGCCGGCCAGGGAGCGGCAGCCGGCTATGGATTGAGCGCGGCGAAGAAGCTCTCGATCGTGCGCATCGACGCGGGGTGACCGGCATAGTCCAGCCCCAGCATGAAGTATTTCGGGGCCGCGAACTTCTCCGCGACCGTTCCGGTCACGTCACGAAACAGGTCCTGGAAGCGGTTCCTGACAAAAAACGCGTTGCAGCCCATCGCATTGCAGCAGGCCAGGAAATAACCGTGCCGCTGCATCAGTTCGGTGATGCTGGCGAGGCTCGCGCCGTAATAGTCGTCGTGCTTCCACGAATGCGCTTCGTCATAGGGCATGACGAAGCGGATCGGCGGCAGGAAGCGCGCGTTGTACTCCGCGATGAAGACATCCGGTGGCTCGATGCGAGCCAGCAGATCGTCGATGAAGTGGTAGTCGTTGCCGTCCAGATCGAGCGAGATCAGGTCGCAGCGCGCGGCTCCGATCGCGGCGAGCCCGTCCCGATAGAGTTCCAGGATATTGGCCCGTGTGATCCAGGCCTTGGCGTAGTGAAAGCCGAGGCGGGCCGCCTTGCGCGGGTTCCAGTCAAAGGCCAGGTCCTCGCCGCCGCACCAGAAGCCACGCCAGCCGCAGGCGGCAAGCGCCAGCGTGTTGTTCTCCGTGCCGTTGCCGACGCCGAATTCGGCGAACACGCCGCTTTCCCGGCCGAGGCGGCGCAGAATTTCAAAGGTAATGCCGTCCTCGTCGTTCTGGGAATAGACCTTGGCGCCACAGCGGGTGAGCGGGTTGGCGTGGCGGCGCACGATGTCCTCGGCAATGTGGCGGAGGATCATCGAAGCATTGCGGAAGCTCGGCGAAACGCGGCCGACGAAATGATTGTAGATGTTGATGAGCTGCTCATCAGCCATGGCCGCGCACCCCGACATGCCGCCGGCGCACCGGGCGCCTCGCCCGGCCGTCTACGGGCGGTCGAGGCGATTTGAACCGCGGCGGCACCGGCTGGCAAGGGACGCTTCGATCCGCACCCGGCGTCAGTCCTCGCCGTCGCGGCGATAGGGCGAGAGTTCCCCCAGCGCCTGCATCTGCGCGGCCCTCTCCGCCGCCTCCTCCTCGAGGAAATTGGCCACCGCGCGGCGCAGTCCGGGATGGGCGATCCAGTGCGCGGAGTAGGTCGGGGTGGGCAGGTAGCCGCGCTGGATCTTGTGCTCGCCCTGCGCGCCGGCCTCGACCGTCGCCAGCCCGTTGGCGATCGCGAAATCGATCGCCCGGTAGTAGCAGAGCTCGAAATGCAGGAACGGCCAGTCGCCGCGGCTGCCCCAGTTGCGTCCGTAGAGCGTCTCGGGGCCGAGCAGGTTCAGGGCACCGGCCACCCATTGGCGGCCGCTTCTCGCCAGCATCAGCACCACGCGCTCGCCGAGGCGCTCGCCGAGCAGCGGGAAGAAGCGGCGCGTGAGGTAGGCGCTGCCCCATTTGCGGTCCACGGTCGAGGTGTAGAAGCCGTAGAATGCGTTCCAGGTGGCCGCGTCGATCTCCGGGCCGCGCAGGGTGACGAACTCGAGCCCCGCGCCCTGCGCGTCGCGGCGCTCGCGGCGGATGGATTTGCGCTTGCGGCTCGAGAGGGCGGCGAGGAAGCCCTCGAAATCCGCGTAGCCCCTGTTGTGCCAGTGAAACTGCATGCCCGAGCGGCGCAGCCATCCGGCATCGCCGAGCGCCGCCCATTCCGGTTGCGTACAGAATGTGACGTGCACGGAGGAAAGCTCGAGCCCCTGGCAGGCGGAGACCAGCGCCTGCGCCATGGCGGCGACGGGCATGCCCTGGCACAGCAGCAGGCGCGGGCCGGGCACCGGGCTGAACGGGCTCGCGACCTGCAGCTTCGGGTAGTACTGGCCGCCGGCGCGCTCCAGCGCGTGCGCCCAGCCATGGTCGAAGACGTATTCGCCGTAGCTGTGACCCTTGGCGTACATCGGCGCGAGGCCCGCGATGGCCCCGCCCGCGTCGCGCAGCACCGCGTGGCGCGGCAGCCAGCCGGTGCGCGGGCCGGCGCTGCCGCTGTCCTCGATGGCCGCGAGGAAGGCATGCGAGACGAAGGGATTGCCGCCGGCGAGCGCGTCCCACTCGGCCGGCGGTATGTCGTGGATCGAGGGCGTGAGGTCCAGCGTGAGCGCCGTGTCCATGCGCCCTATTTGGGCATGCCTAGGCGATCTGGAACATGCCCTCGACCTCGACCGCGGCGTCCGCCGGCAGG
>JAJYFW010000212.1 GCA_021785335.1 Pseudomonadota bacterium | reverse complement strand
CATCACCGCGGCGCCGAGAAGATGGCCGAGCGCCAGTCCTGGCACACCTACATCCCCTATACCGACCGCATCGACTATCTCGGCGGCGTGATGAACAACTTCCCCTACGTGATGGCGGTCGAGCGCCTCGCGGGGATCGAGGTGCCGTCACGCGCGCAGATGATCCGCATCATGCTCGCCGAGTTGTTCCGCATCGCCAGCCATCTCGTCTTCTACGGCACCATGTCGCAGGATGTCGGCCAGCTTTCGCCGGTCTTCTACATGTTCTCCGACCGCGAGCGGGTGTTCCAGATCATCGAGGCGATCTGCGGCTTCCGCATGCACCCCGCCTGGTTCCGCATCGGCGGCGTGGCGGCGGATCTGCCCCAGGGCTGGGACCGGATGATCCGCGATTATCTCGGCTACCAGTCGAAGCGGCTCGACGAGTACGACAAGCTCGTCATGCGCAACCGCCTCTTCAAGGCCCGCACGATCGGCGTCGGCGCCTACACGCTGGAGGAAGCGCTGGACTGGGGCGTGACCGGCCCCGGCCTGCGCGCCTGCGGCCTCGGCTGGGACTATCGCCGCCAGCGCCCCTATTCCGGATACGACCAGCTCGAGTTCGACATTCCGATCTGCCACAACGGCGACTGTTACGACCGCGTGGTGGTCCATATCGAGGAAATCCGCCAGAGCCTGCGCATCATCCGCCAGTGCCTCGATAACATGCCGCCCGGCCCCTACAAGTCCGACCACCGGCTGACGACGCCGCCGCTCAAGGAGCGGACGATGCAGGACATCGAAACCCTCATCACCCATTTCCTCAATGTCAGCTGGGGCCCCGTGCTGCCGCCCGGCGAGGCGATGGTCAGCATCGAGGCGACCAAGGGCATCAACGGCTATTACCTCGTCGCCGACGGCGACACCGTCTCCTACCGCACCCGCATCCGCACCCCGTCCTTTCCCCATCTGCAGATGATCCCGCTGATCAGCCGCGGCGCCTATGTCGCCGACCTGATCGCGATCATCGGCAGCATCGATTTCGTGATGGCCGATGTCGACCGCTGAACACAGCCCGGCGTCCGCACCGCTCGATGCCGCCCTGCGCGAGACGATCGCGACCTTTCTGCGCGAGTCCGAAACCCCGCGCGCCGCCGGCATCGACGCGCTGAAGGCGGTGCAGAAGCGCCACGGCCATGTCTCCGACGACCATCTCGCCGAAGTGGCCGCCCTGCTCGGCATGACACCCGCCGAGCTCGACGGTGTCGCCACCTTCTACAACCTGATCTTCCGCCGTCCCGTGGGCCGCCACGTCATCCTGCTGTGCGACAGCGTGGCCTGCTGGGTGATGGGCGCCACCGCCGCGCGCAACCTGCTGCGCCAGCGCCTCGGCATCGAGCCGGGGGAAACCACGCCGGACGGCCGCTTCACCCTCCTGCCGATCGTCTGCCTCGGCTGCTGCGACCGCGCCCCGGCCATGATGATCGGCGACGACCTGCACGGCAACCTCACCCCCGAGCGGATCGACGCGATCCTGGAGCAGTACAGGTGATGGCGATGGCGGACCGACCCCTCACTTCATACATCCAGCCCGGCCGCCAGCCGCTCGACATCGCCGGCTACGAGCGCGCCGGCGGCTACGCGGCGATGCGCAAGGCCTTCGGCATGTCGCCGGAAAGCGTCGTCGAGGAGGTCAAGCGCGCGAAGGTGCGCGGCCGCGGCGGCGCCGGCTTCCCCGCCGGCCGCAAATGGGAAGGCGCGCCCCGCGGCGCGGACGCGCCGCGCCACCGCTACCTCGTCATCAACGCCGACGAGATGGAACCCGGCAGCTTCAAGGACCGTCTCCTGCTCGAAGCCGCGCCGCATCTGATGATCGAGGGGATCATCATCGGCGCCTTCGCGGTCCAGGCCGAAACCGCCTACATCTTCGTCCGCGGCGAATACGTGCTGGCGATGGAGCGGCTCTCCCGCGCCGTGGCCGAGGCCGAGGCGCGCGGCTATCTCGGCGCCGACATCCTGGGCTCCGGCTTCTCGCTCACCATCCACGTCCACGGCAGCGGCGGGCGCTACATCTGCGGCGAGGCCAGCGCGTTGTTCTCCGCGCTGGAGGGCAAGCGCGCCGTGCCGCGCACCCGTCCGCCGCGCTCGACGACCAGCGGCCTGTGGGGCAAGCCCACCGTCGTCAACAATGTCGAGACGCTGTGCTGCGTGCCGTCCATCATCGAGCGCGGCGCGGACTGGTTTCTCGGCCTCAGCCGCAGCGCGACCGAAGGCGGCACCAAGCTCTACGGCGTCAGCGGCCGGGTCAACCGCCCCGGTCTGTGGGAACTGCCGGTGGGCACGCCGCTCAACGAAATCATCGAGGAGCATGCCGGCGGCATGCGCGAGGGCTACGAGGCGCGCGCGGTGCTGCCCGGTGGCGCGTCGACCGCGTTCATCATGCGCGAGAATTTCGACGTCCCGATGGATTTCGACTCCGTCGGCAAGATCGGCAGCTGGCTCGGCACCGCCAACATCCTGGTGCTGGACCAGAAGCGCTGCCCGGTCGGCCTGCTGCGCAACATCGAGCATTTCTTCGCCCAGGAATCCTGCGGCTGGTGCACCCCCTGCCGCGACGGCCTGCCCTGGGTCGAGCGCATCCTCACGGCGCTGGAAGCCGGCGAGGGCGAGCCGGATGACATCGAGCTGCTCGCCCATCACGTCGACTTCCTCGGCCCCGGCCGCACCTTCTGCGATCTCGCCCCCGGTGCCATGGCGCCGCTGCGCAGCGGCCTGAAATTCTTCCGTGAGGAATTCGAACGTCATGTCAGCGAGCGGCATTGCCCCTGGCACGACACGGCGGAGGGCTGGGCATGACGACCTTCGAGGTGGACGGCAAGACCCTGACCGCGAAGCCCGACGAAAACCTGCTCCAGGCCTGCCTCGGCGCCGGGCTCGACCTGCCGTATTTCTGCTGGCACCCGGCGCTCGATTCGGTCGGCGCCTGCCGGCAATGCGCCGTCAAGCAATATGACGGGCCGGACGACCAGACCGGCCGCATGGTCATGGCCTGCATGACCCCGGTGCCCGAGGGCGCGCGCTTCTCGATCGCCGATCCCGAGGTCGTCGCCTTCCGCGCCAGCGTGATCGAGTGGCTGATGGTCAACCACCCGCATGACTGTCCGGTCTGCGAGGAGGGCGGCGAATGCCACCTCCAGGACATGACGGTGATGACCGGCCACACCTACCGCCGCTACCGCTTCACCAAGCGCACCCATCGGAACCAGGATCTCGGGCCGTTCATCAAGCACGAGATGAACCGCTGCATCGCCTGTTACCGCTGTTCGCGCTTCTATCGCGACTATGCCGGCGGCCGCGACTTCGATGTCTTCGCCGCCCACGATCACGTCTATTTCGGCCGCCACGCCGATGGCACGCTGGAGAACGAGTTCAGCGGCAACCTGATCGAGATCTGCCCGACCGGCGTCTTCACCGACAAGACGTTTTCCGCGCATTACGTCCGCAAATGGGACATGCGCGGCGCGCCCTCGGTCTGCGCCCATTGCGGCCTCGGCTGCAACACCATCGCCAACGCCCGCGCCGACCGGCTGCGCCGCATCGTCAATCGCTACAACGGCGCGGTCAACACCTATTTCCTCTGCGACCGCGGCCGCTTCGGCTATGGCTTCGTCAACGCGCCGGACCGCTTGCGCGCCCCGCTCCGGCGCGGCGACGATGGAAACCAGGCGACGATCGACCGCGACGACGCGATCGCCCGTCTCGCCGCCCTGCTGCGCGCGGGCGATGCCGTCATCGGCATCGGCTCGCCGCGCGCCTCGCTGGAATCGAACTACGTCCTGCGCCAGCTCGTCGGCGAACAGAATTTCTACCCCGGCGTCAGTGCGGCCGAGGCGCGCCTGCTCCGCCTCGTCGCCGACATTCTCGGCTCCGGCGCCGTGCATGTCCCCTCGCTGCGCGAGATGGAGACGGCGGATGCGGTGCTGGTTCTCGGCTCGGACCTGCCCAACGCCGCCCCGCGCGCGGCGCTGTCGATCCGTCAGGCGGCGCGCGGCGCCGGCATCGCGCGCGCGGTGGCGGCGAAAATCCCCGCCTGGCAGGATACCGGCGTCCGCAATCACGCCGGCGACACCCGCAGCCCCGTCTTCATCGCCACCCCCGCCTCCACGCGGCTCGACGACATCGCGCAGCGCGCCCTCCGCGCCGCGCCGGCGGACATCGCCCGCCTCGGCTTCGCGGTGGCCGCCCGCATCGACCCCGCCGCGCCGGACGTTCCCGGCCTGTCCGAAGACCTCGCCACGGCGGCACGCGAGATCGCCGACGCGCTGCTCGCCGCGCCGAACCCGCTCGTCGTCTCCGGCGTCGAGAGCGGCGAGGAGAGCATCGTCCGCGCCGCCGCCAACATCGCCGCCGCCTTGCGCGCCCGTGGCAAGACGCCGGCGCTGCTGCTGAACGTTCCCGAATGCAACAGCCTCGGCCTCGCCCTGATGACGGCGGGGGAGGCCAGTGTCGAAACCGCGCTGGCGCGGCAGGCGCCCGTCGTCATCGTGCTCGAGAACGACCTCCACCGCCGCACGCCCGCGGCGGTGATCGAGGCCACGCTGGCCGCCTCGCGCCTCGTGGTGCTCGACCATTCCGAAAGCCCAACCACGCGCCGGGCCGATCTCGTCCTGCCCGCCGCCAGCTTCGCCGAGGCCGAAGGAACCCTGGTCAGCGCCGAGGGGCGGGCGCAGCGCTTCTACCCGCCGATCATCGCGGAGGACGGTCTCGCC